>JAUIEL010000070.1 GCA_030428825.1 bacterium | reverse complement strand
GGCACGGGCACGGGCACGGGCACGGGCACGGGCACGGGCACGGGCACGGAAGTAGATTCGGTTTTCTCGAATCCGTCCTGCGAACCCCCGGTCTCCACCTCCATGACCGCCGATCCCCCGGCCCACGCCGCCGCCGCCGCCCTCGACCTGGTCCGGCTCTTCCAAGAGCACCGACCCGGTCTCGCCGGCGCCGTCCGCGGGCTCCTCGGCGGTCACGCGGAGACCCAGGAGATCCTGCAGGAGGCGTTCCTCAGGGTCTGGCGCGCCCGCGAACGCGGCGCCCTGACCGGCGACCCGATCGGCTACGCGTTCGTCGTCACGCTGAACCTGGCCCGCGACCACCGCCGGCGGAGGGCGTCCTCCGCTGCCGACGTCCCCTTGCAGGAGGTCCCGGAGATGGCACTCGGCGCGCACGGATCGTCCCCGACCGCGGGGCTGGAGCGGAGCGAGGCGGTCGCCGCGGCGCGGGCCGCGATCGAGCGGCTGGCCGACGACGAGAAGGACGTCTTCTTCCTGCGCGTCTCCGCCGGCCTGACGTTCGACCGGGTCGCCGAGACGCTCGACATCCCGATCGGCACCGCGAAGACCCGCATGCGCGCCGCCCTCGCCCGCCTCCGGACCCGCCTCGCCCCCCACGCCCCCGCCCCGCTCGGGAGGGACTCCTGATGAGCCCGACGAACGACACCCCCCGCCCCGCCCCGAACGACGACGCGCGCGAGCGCCTCCGCGCCGAGCTGCTCGAGCTGTTCTACGACTGCCACGAGGACCCCGAGCCGCTCCTCGAGCGGATCGCGACCGAGCCGGAGGTCGCCGCGCTCTTCGAGGAGGTCCGCGCCGAGGCGGAGATCCTCGGCGAGGCGGCGCGCGACGACGTGCTGCCGCTGGCGCTCGAGGTCCCGGGAGGACGGCGGCGCTCGTGGCGCGGACGGCTCGCGATCGCGGCGGCCGCGGTCCTCGTCCTCGTCCCGCTCGCGCCGTGGCTCGCGTCGCAGTGGAGCGGCTGGTGCGCCCGCGCGCTCGAGCGCTCGACGCTCCGCGTCGTCGTCTCGGGGCCGGCGAGCACAGCCGACGCGGCGCCGACATCGTTCCGGGTCGAGACCTGGGGCGCCGACGGCGCCCCCCGGAAGGCGGACGTGGAGTGGCACGTGCGAACGGGGGACGGCGCGAGCCTGCAGCGGGGCGAGGCGATCGCGGACGGCGCGCTCGACCTGCGGGTCTCCCCGGTCGTGGCGCCCGGGGCCACGCTCGAGGTGACCGCGCGGGCCGACGGCGACGAGCGGACGACGACCCTGCCGCTCGGCGCGCAGGTCCGGTCGCCGCTCGCGCACCTGACCGTCGACAAGCCGGTCTACCGCCCCGGCGAGACGGCGCGGCTCCGCGCGGTGCTGCTCGACCGGCTGACGCTGGCGCCGATCGACGAACGCGTCCGCCTGCGAGTCGTCGACGCGCTCGGGAACCCGGTCACCACGATCGTCGAGCGGTCCGAGGACGGCGTCGTGGCGTCGGCGCTCGAGATCGCGGACGACGCGGCCGGCGGCGAGTGGGCGTTCGAGCTCCGCGACGCGAACGACCGGTTCACGGTCGAGCGGCGCCGGTTCCAGGTCCGCCTCTTCCAGGCGCCGAAGCTGAAGACGACGCTCGTCCTCGACCGCGAGACGTACGCGCCGGGCGAGACCGGGAGCGCCGCGCTCTCCGTCGAGCGGCTCGCGGGCGGGGCGGCGGCCGGCGCGGCGGCGACGGCGATGCTCGTCGTCGACGGCGAGACCGTCGAGACCGACGACCTCGTGCTGGACGCCGCCGGCGAGGCGACGGTCTCCTTCACCGTCCCGCAGACCGTCGCGCGGGGCGAGGCTCGGCTGGTGGCGAGGATCGCCGACCGCGGCGTGGTCGAGACGACGCTCGAGCCGTTCGTCGTCCCGACCGGGCGCGTCGACGTCGCGTTCTTCCCCGAGGGTGGGGACCTCGTGGCCGGGATCGAGAACCGGGTGTACGCGGAAGTGACCGATCCGCTCGGGCGGCCGTTGGCGGCGGAGGGACGCGTGGTCGACGACGCGGGGCGCGAGGTCGCCGCGTTCGACACGCAGCACCAGGGACGGGCGCGGTTCACGTTCACGCCGGTTCGCGACCGGACGTACCGGCTCGAGATCGACTCGCCGGCCGCGCCGGCGGCGCCGCTCCCGGCGCCGGTCGAGGACGGCGTCGCCCTGACGGCGACGGCCGACTCGTTCGCCGCGGGCCGCCCGGTCGAGCTGATCGCGACCACCCCGGGCGAAGGACCGTGGATGGCCGCCGCCTTCTGCCGCGGCGTCCTCGTGGCCCAGGACACGTTCTCCGGCGCCGGTCGCTTCCGGCTGCCGCTCGACGTCCCGGACGAGATCGCGGGCGTCCTCCGGGTGACCCTCTTCGACGCGGCGCTCACGCCGCGCGCCGAGCGGCTCGTCCACCGCGAGTCCGGGAGCGACCTGCGGGTCGCCGTGACCCCGCTCGACCCGCGCGTGGCGCCGGGCGAAGCGCAGAAGTTGGAGGTCCGGACGACGGACGGCGCGGGGGCCCCCGTGGGCGCGATCGTCGGCCTGACGGTGACCGACCGCGCGGTGCGGGACCTCGTCGGCGAGCCGCGGATCGGCCTCGCCGACCAGGCGTGGCTCGTCGGCGACGTCCGCGAGCTGGAGGACGCGGGCGAGTTCCTCGGCGGCGGACCGGACGCCGCGCGGAACGTCGACCTCCTCCTCGGCACGCGCGGATGGCGCCGGTTCGCCTGGGTCGACCCGGCGGCGTTCCTCGAGCGCCACGGCGACGAGGCGAAGGCGCTCCTCGCGCTCGAGGCGGCGGGGACGCGCCCGCGCGTCGTCGACACCTGGCGCGACGCCGAGGCGGAGGTCTCCGCGCTGCGGACGAGCGAGCGACGCCTCGGCCGGACGGCGCGCGATCTGTTCGTGCTCGTCCTCCTCGTGACGTCCACGCTCGTCCTCGCCATCGGCGCGGCGTGGCTCGCCCGCCGGGTCGCCCCGACCGTCCGGTTCGCCGCGCCGGTCGCGGCGGCGCTCGCGGTCGCGCTCGTCGTCGGGCTCCTGACGCGGACGGTGTCGCGCTTCGAGGCGGGACGCCTCGAGGTGAAGGGGGAGGTCTTCCTCGCCGCCGGGTTCGCCGAGGACGCGGCGGCCCCGGTCGCGGCCGCGGCGCCGGCCCCGGGCGCGGTCTTCCTCGACGACCAGCCGGAGGCCGAGGAGGAGCAGTGGCTCGGCCTCGAGGAGCTCGGGTACGTCGACGCCCCGGGCGGCGGCCCGCGCTTCGTCCCGCTCGGGAGGGGGCTCGTCGACGCCCCCGAGGCGCTCGAGCCCGAGGAGGAGTTCGAGGATGCCGACGAGGTGTTCCGGGTCGCGAGGGACGACTTCGAGGCCCGGGAGAACAAGCTCGCCGACCGACGGAAGTGGAAGAAGGCGCGCCTCCAGCGCGTCCGCGTCTACGCCCACCGGAACCCCCGGAGCGGCGCGCGGACCGACTTCACGGAGACCGTCTACTGGAACCCCTCCCTCCGGACCGACGAGGACGGCCGGGCGACGGTCGAGTTCGACGTGAGCGACGCGGTGACGACCTGGTCGGCGTTCGCCGACGCGCACGGCGCCGGCCGGGTCGGCCAGGGGGCGGCCACGTTCGACGCCGCGCTCCCGTTCCGGATGCTCGCCAAGCTGCCGAACGAGGTGACGCAGGGGGACCGGCTCGAGCTCCCGATCGCGCTCGTGTCGGACGACCCGGAGATCGAGCGGGCGAGGGTCGCGGTCGAGGCGCTCGGCCCTCTGACCCTCGCCGGCGACGTCCCGGCCGACGTCGCGCTCGCCGACGGCGGCGCGCGGGTCCTCGTGCCGCTCGAGGTCGGGGCGGCGTCCGACGCCGACGCCCGGATCGTCTGCCGCGGCGACGCCGTCCGCTGGGGGGACCGCGTCGAGCGGACGCTCCGCGTCGTCCCCCGCGGCTTCCCGCAGCGGGTCTCGAAGAGCGGCGTGGTGACCGACCGGGTCACGTTCCGCGTCGACCTCCCGGCCGAGGTCGCGCCGGGCTCGCTCCGGACCTCGCTGACCCTCTACCCGTCGCCGCTCGCCGACCTGATGCGGGGGATGGACGGCATGCTGCGCGAGCCGCACGGCTGCTTCGAGCAGGCGTCGTCCTCGAACTACCCGAACGTCCTGGCGCTCGCCTACCTCGAGGCGGCCGGCGGCGACGACCCGGCGTTCGAACGGCGGGCGCGCGAGCTCCTCGGGAGGGGGTACGCGAAGATCACGGGGTACGAGTGCTCGGAGCGCGGCTACGAGTGGTTCGGCGGCGACCCGGCGCACGAGGCGCTCTCGGCGTACGGCCTGCTCGAGTTCCACGACATGACGCGCGTCTTCGACGTCGACCGCGCGATGGTCGACCGGACGCGCGCGTGGGTCCTCTCCCGTCGCGACGGGAGCGGCGGCTACGAGCGGAACGCGCGCGCGCTCGACTCGTTCGGGGCGGCGCCGGCGGAGGTGACCGACGCGTACGTCACCTACGCGCTCGCCGCGACCGGCGACGACCCGGCCGCGATCGCGACCGAGCTCGACCGTCTCGCCGCCCGCGCGATCGAGAGCGACGACCCGTACGAGCTCGCGCTCGCCGCCGGCGCGCTGCACGAGGCCGGCCGGGCCGCCGCCGCGGACGCCGCGCGCGACCGCCTGAAGTCGATGCAGCAGGCCGACGGCTCGCTCGTCGGCGCGACGACCAGCATCACGTCGTCCCGCGGCGTGAACCTCGCCATCGAGACGACCGGCTGGGCCGCGCTGGCGTGGCTGCAGGACGACGACGACCGCGCGCACGTCGAGCGGGCGGTCGAGTTCCTCCTCTCGAACCGCTCCGGCGGCGGCACGTTCGGCGCGACGCAGGCGACGATCGTGGCGCTCCGGACGCTCACCGCGTACGCGGAGGAGACCCGCCGCGTCGCGCACGCCGGGGTCGCCCGGGTCGTCGTCAACGACCACGAGGTCGAGGCGCTCTCGTTCCCGGCCGGCCACCGCGGCGCGCTGACGATCGCCCCGTTCGCGGACGCGCTGCGCGAGGGGGCGAACGAGGTCGTGATCGAGCTGACCGGCGACAACGAGTTCCCCTGGTCGTTCGACCTCGCCTACCACTCCGAGCAGCCGGCCGACCACCCGAACGCGGCGGTCGCCATCGAGACCTCCCTCGCGCGCGACGTCGTGGAGGAGGGGGAGACCGTCCCCCTGACCGTCCGCGTCGAGAACCGCACGGACGACGGCCTCCCGATGACGATGGCGATCGCCGGCCTCCCCGCCGGCCTCGAGGCGGACCCGAAGGTCCTCGACGACCTGAAGGACGCCGGCCGGTTCGATCTCTGGGAGCAGGCCGGCCGCGACGTCGTCCTCTACTGGCGCGGCCTCGCCCCGCGCGCGGTGAAGGAGGTGACCCTCGACCTCGTCGCGCGCATCCCCGGCACGACGACCGGCCCCGCCTCGCGCGCGTACCTCTATTACACGTCCGACGAGAAGCGCTGGGCGCCGCCGCTGACGGTCCGCGTCCTCGCGAACGGCGCCGCCGCGGACGTGGAGACCCCGCCGTCCCCCCTCGCGCTCGACCTCCTCGAAGCGCTCCGCCGCCGGGTCGAAACGAAGGCGGCCGACCCGGACCTCGAACTCGGCGCCGCGCTGACCTGGGCGAAGGAGCGGGCGAGGCCCGAGCTGTTCGCCCGCGTCGCGGCCCGCCTCGGCACCTCCTCCGAGGACCTCGAGAAGCGCTGGCTCGCCCGCGAACTCGGCGCGCCCCTCGGACGCTGGTCGTACGGCGCGGGGACGTTCGTCCTCGGGTTCCAGAAGGCGAAGGACGGCTTCGAGGACCGAGACGCCGACGACTCGACGTCCCGGCCGCCGGGCCCGGCCCGCGACCTGCAGGAGCGGATCGCCGAGAAGCTCCGCGAGAAGGCGCTGGAGCGAGCCCGGTCCGCGAAGACCGAAGCCTCGACCGAACTCGCCGACGTCCCCCCCACGGACGTCGAGTGGTGGGACGGCGCGTCCCTGCGAGACCGGACGTCGTTCCTCCTCGCGTTCTTCGCCGAGCTCTCCGGCACCTTCGAGCCCCTCCCCCCCGACCGCCGCGACTGCGCGACCTGCGCGGGACGAGGACACGTCGAGTTCTTCGGCGCGAGCGATCCCGAGAAGCTCCGAACGGCGACGCCGTGCCCGCGGTGCAAGACGCTGGGATTCGATCGCATCGCGGTGGCGAGGTGAGGAGGGAAGCAGGGGAGAGCAAGGGAGAGCAACGAGAGCAGGGGAGAGGGCGCTGACGCGGAGGGCTGACGGTGACGACAGGACTCCGCGTCAGCGACCCTCATAGGTCATCTCCGGACTCCCCCTTTCCCACCACAGGAATCGAGTGAGGAAGTCCGGAGCGGGCGAGGCGGGGCCGGAGGAGGGATGAGGCTCCGAGAGCGACCCCGCAGCGCGACTCGCCCCTTCGCGGAGACCCCACCGGACGCATCGCGCGAGGACGTGAGCGGGTCGGAGAGCTCGTCCCTCCTCCGGCACCCGCCGTGGCGAACACAAACCTCTCCCCGAAGGCGTTCCGAGCCCCGCTATGATCCCTCGATGATCGCCCGAACCCTCCTCCGACCGCTCGTCGCCGTCGCCGTCGCCGTCGCCGTCGCCGTCGCCCTCGCCGCGACCTCCGCCGCCGCCCAGGACCCCCTCGCGCCGCAGGCCACCCCGGACACTCCCGAGACCACCCCCGCCGAGGCGACCCCTCCACCCGAAGGGCCGAAGACGCCCCGCGAGGTCTTCCGCCGGTTCTTCGAGGCGACCTCGCTCTACGCGGAGAGCGGCGACAAGGAGGAGCTCCACCGCGCCGGCCGTCTCTTCGAGCTCGACGACGTCCTGAAGGGGGACCGAGACTACGTCGGCGACAACGCCGCGCGCGACCTCCTGAACTTCCTCGATCGCTCGGTCGAGAAGGTCCCGGTCGAGAAGTCGTACCGGTGGCGGCGGCCGGCCGAGGACGACAAGTCGTACGTCTACGAGACCCGCTACCGCGACCCGGACGGGAAGATCCAGGCGGCCGAGATCCTGCTCCGGAAGGACGAGTACGGCAACTGGAAGTTCGCGCGGGAGACCCGGCAGGAGGCGTCGGAGCTGCTCGGGAAGGTGACCCACCTCGAGCCGCGGGTCGGGGAGGGGCTGAAGGACGCGACGACCTGGCTGCGCGACCACGCGCCGACGTGGATGCACGGGCGGACGTTCCTCCTCGACCACTGGCAGTGGGTCGGGCTGGTCGGGCTGATCCTCGGCGGCCTGATCGTCTCGGTCCTGACGCGGCTGCTGACGATGGCGCTGCGGGCCTGGATCCTCGCCCGGCGCGGCATGAAGGCGGAGTCGAACGGGTGGCGGCGTTCGCGGCCGTTCGGGGTGATGGCGGCCGCCGCCGCGTGGTCGGCCGGGCTGCCGTTCCTCCTCCTCGCCGACGCCCCGTACTCGGCGCTGATGTTCGCGGTCCGGCTGGTGCTGATGGTCGGCGCGACGTGGTCGGTCTGCTCCATCATCGACTACGCGTCGGAGTTCCTCGCCACGCTCGCCTCCCAGACCGCGACCCGGATCGACGACGTCGTCATCCCGATGGTCCGGCGGGCGTTGAAGATCCTGGTGGTGGCGATCGGCATCGTCTGGATCGCCGACAACCTCGACATGGACGTCGCGGCGCTCCTCGCCGGCCTCTCGATCGGCGGTCTCGCGCTGGCGCTCGCGGCGCGCGACACGGTCGAGAACTTCTTCGGGACGGTCTCGATCCTCGCCGACCGGCCGTTCGAGGTCGGCGACTGGATCGTGATGGACGACGTGGAGGGGACGGTCGAGACGGTCGGCTTCCGGTCGACGCGGGTCCGCACGTTCTACAACTCGCTGATCACCGTCCCGAACGCCCTGATGACCCGGGCGAAGATCGACAACCTCGGCGCGCGAGAGTATCGCCGCGTGAAGGAGACGATCGGGATCACCTACGACACGCCGCCCGACCTGGTGGAGGCGTTCTGCGAGGGGATCCGGGAGATCATCCGGAAGCACCCGTACACGCGGAAGGACTACTACCACGTCTACTTCCACAGCTACGGCGACAGCTCGCTGAACATCCTCCTCTACCTCTTCCTCGCCACCCCCGACTGGGCGACCGAGCTGCGCGAGCGCGAGCGCTTCCTCCTCGACATCGCCCGGCTCGCCGACGAGCTCGGCGTCGACTTCGCGTTCCCGAGCCGCACGCTCTACATGGTCGAGTCGGAGGGGACGCCCGAGCGCCGGAGCTTCGACTCGGTCATCCGCGCCCGCCGGACCGGGCGGACGACGGCGCGGGCGATCGCGAACCGGAGCACCGGCGGCAAGGTCCCGCCGCCGGTCGACATGACGAAGGACGCGCGCGACGCCCAGGCGGACGACGTCGGCGAGGGGGCCTCGGGCGACGGCGGCGGCGCGGGGGACGGCGGCGGGGGCGAGTGACGCCCCGCGCGAACGATCCGGGCGCCCCGTTGCCCGCCGGCGCGAAATCGGGGACATTGATCGCGTGACGCCTCTCCCGGACGACCGCGCCACGCTGCTCACCCGCTTCTCCGAGACGGGGGACCGCGACGCGCTCGATCTCCTGCTCCGCCTCGAGCTGGAGCCGGTCAAGCGTTCGTTCCGACGGCGCCTCGCCCGGAGCGCGAAGAGCCCGAGCCTCGACACTTCCGACTACGTCGACGAGGCGGTCGGGCGCCTGCTGCGACTCAGCCCGGCGCCCGACTTCGAGTCGCCGGAGAAGCTGCGGGCGTACCTGACGCAGGCGGCGGTGAACCTCTACGTCAACCACTACCACGGGGCGCGGCGGAAGCCGGTCCACGTCACCGTCGACGACCTCGGCCAGCTCCTCGCGGCGCCCGAGGGGCGGTCGCTCTCGAAGGACCTCGACCTCGCGGAGTTTCGCGACGCGGTGCAGCTCGCGCTGAACCTCCTCGACGAGGACGACTGCCGGCTGCTGGAGGCGGCGCTGGTCCGCGGCCGGAGCGTCCGGGCGATCGCCGAGGAGACCGGCGTGCCGAAGACGACGGTGGCGCGGCGGCTCGAGCAGGCGAAGGCGAACCTCGTGCTGAAGATGCTGAGCTGGCGCGAATGGCTCCAGACCTGAACGACGCCGCCCGCGCCGCGTTCGCCGACTACCTGCTCCGCCACGGCGGCGTGCTCGACGACGACTGGGGCGAGTTCGTCGAGCGGAACGAGGCGCACCGCGACGAGCTCCTCCGGCTCGCGCGGGTCTGGTCCGGCCGCCCCGCCGACGAACCCGACGAGCCGGCGACGCCGGCCGCGCCGCGCGAGGTCGAGGGGTTCCGGATCGTGCGGGAGATCGGCCGGGGCGGGATGGGGATCGTCTACGAGGCCGAGCAGCTCCGACCGCACCGGCGGGTGGCGCTGAAGGTGATGCGCGGCGAGCTCGTCGACCGCGAGCGGATGAAGCGGATCGAGCTCGAGAGCCAGGTCCTCGCCCTCCTGAAGCACCCGTCGATCGTCCCGCTCTACGGATCGGGGCGGACCGCGGACGGCTCGCCGTGGTTCGCCATGGAGTACGTGCGGGGGCTGACGCTCAAGGAGGCGATGGAGCGGCGGGCGCCGAGCCCGCCGGCGCGGCTCGCGCTGTTCCGGCAGATCTGCGACGCGATCGCGTACGCGCACCAGAAGGGGGTCATCCACCGCGACCTGAAGCCGTCGAACATCGTCCTCTCCGACGAGACGCTCTCCGCGTCCGGCGACGCGGTCGGCCTCGGCCAGGTGAAGATCCTCGACTTCGGCCTGGCGCGGATCACCGACGCCGACGTGTCGCTCGTCTCGATGCCGTCCGACGCGGGGCACATCGTCGGGACGCTCGCGTACATGAGCCCCGAGCAGGTGCGCGGCCGGACCGACGACGTCGACCAGCGGAGCGACGTCTACGCGCTCGGGGTGATCCTGTACGAGATGCTGACCGGCCGGCGGCCGTACGACCTCGACGGGTGCTGGCTCGGCGAGGCGGCGGAGCGGATCGAGCGGACCGAACCGGCGCGGATCGGGTCGATCGACCGGAGCCTCCGCGGCGACCTCGACACGATCGTGCGGAAGACGCTCGAGAAGGAGCCGGCGCGGCGGTACCAGAGCGTCAGCTCGCTCGCCGAGGACGTCGATCGGTTCCGCCAGGGGTTCCCGATCCTCGCGCACCCCCCGAGCGCGTTGTACCAGCTCCGGAAGCTCGTGCTGCGGCACAAGGCGCGGGCGGCGGCGGTCGCCGTGCTGCTCCTCTCGGCGGTGATGGTCTCGTCGCTCGTGATCTGGCGCGCCCGGTCGGTGGCGAAGGAGCGGGACGTCGCGGCGGCGGTCGTCCGGTTCCAGCAGGCGATGCTGGCGTCGGTCGATCCGGGGCGGGACGGCCGCGAGGTGAAGGTGATCGACGTCCTGGCGCGGGCGTCGGACCAGCTCGACCGGGGCGCGGCGGACCTCCCCGAGGTCGAGGCGGCGCTCCGCCGGACGGTCGGGACCACCTACCACCGGCTCGGCCTGTACGAGGAGGCCGAGCCGCACCTCGTCCGCGCGGACGCGCTGAACCGGGAGCACCTCGGCGAGGACCGCGAGGAGACGCTCACGTGCGCGACCCACCTCGCGAACGTCATCCTCGCGCGGGGGCGGATCGACGAGGCGGAGGCGCTCTACCGCCGCACGCTCGAGACGTACGAGCGCCGGTTCGGCGAGGACCACCCCGGCGCGCTCACCCTCCGGAGCAACCTCGGGCTGCTGCTCGAGAAGCGCGGCGAGGCGGAGGAGGCGGAGCGGGTGCTGCGCGAGGTGCTCGCGGACCGACGCCGGGTGCTCGGTCCGGACGACCCGCAGGTCGGGTACACGCTGAACCACCTCGGTTCGATCTCGCGGCGGCTGGGGCAGCTCGAGGCGGCGGAGCGGTACCTCGTCGAGGCGCTCGCGATCCGACGCGAGAAACTCGGGCCGGAGTCTCCCGAGACGCTGACGTCGGCGAACAACCTCGGACTCGTCCGGCACGCGCAGGGCCGGCTCGACGAGGCGGAGTCGATCCTGCGCGAGACGCTCGAGCGGCGCCGGGAGGTGCTCGGCGACCACCCGGACACGTGGACGTCGCTCGGCAACCTCGCGGCGGCCCTGCAGGATCAGGGCCGGATGCTGGAGGCGCTCGCGCTCTGCCGCGAGGCGTACGCCGCGAAGCGCGCGGCGCTCGGTCCGGACCACGGCCAGTCACTCACCGCGCAGGGCAACCTCGCGGTGGCGCTGAAGAAGACCGGTCGATTCGACGAGGCCGAGGAGCAGGCGCGCGACGTGCTCGAGCGTCGGCGGCGTGTCCTCGGCGAGAACCACCCCGACACCTTGCGGTCGGTCGGGAACCTCGCGTCGCTCTTGATCCTGGGGGACGAGGCGCGGCAGCAGGAGGCGGCCGAGCTCGCCGGGAGCACGCTGGCGCGGCTGGTGGAGCGGTTCGGCGAGGACCACGTCGCGACGCTGACGGCGCGGAACACGTTGGCGTTCGTCCTGCACCGGCAGGGGCGGGACGCCGAGGCGGAGGCGATGTTCCGGCGATCGCTCGAATCGATGTCGCGGCTGCTCGGCGAGGAGCACCCGAACGCGATCGTGTTGACGAACAACCTCGCGTCGGTCCTCCGCCAGTCGTGCCGGTTCGACGAGGTCGAGGAGTTGATCGCCGCCACGCTCGAGCGGGCGGAGGAGCGGTACCCCGGCAGCCTGACCGTCGCGCTGCTCCACTCGAACGCGGGGATGGTGGCGGGCGACCGCGGCGACTTCGCGACCGCGGAGGAGCACCTCCTCCTCGGCCACGCGATCAGCACGCACAACGCCGGGCCCGAGCAGCACAACGCCCGGATCATCGAGGCGGCCCTCCGGACGCTGTACGACCGCTGGGGGTTCGACGAGCAGGCCGCGCTCTACCGCGGCCTCGAGGACGAGACGGCCGGGGCCCCCTGATCCGAACGAGGGCGGCGACGGGCCGCGCGCCTACCGGAGCGACGGGACGAGGTCACGCCAGGCGGCGACGGTCGCGCGGGCGTTCGCCTCCCAGGTGAACGGCGCGGCGGCCGCGCGGCCGCGGGCGGCGTGCTCTTCTCGCGCGTCGAGGAGGTCCGCGATCGCGTCGGCGAGGCGATCGGGGGACGCCTCGGCCTCGGCGTTCTCGATGAACCGGGCCGCGTCCCCGAGCGCCTCTTCGAACGCGGGGGCGTGGCTCGCGACGACCGGCACGCCGAGCGCCATCGCCTCCAGCGGCGTCACCGGCGTCCCCGGGTCGTCCTCGAGCTGCACGACGACCGCGGCGGCGGCGAGCCGCGCCGGGATCTCCGCCTCGTCCGGGACCTCGCACCGGACGGCGGAACGCATCGGCGAGGCCGCCCGCGCGGTCTCGAACGGGCCCGTCCGATCTCCGGGTCGGCCGAGCACCTCGAGCGCGACCTCGACGCCGCGGGCGCGGAGCCGCTCGCACGCCGCCAGGACGACGTGGTGCCGCCGCTCGGGCCGGACGGCGCCGAGCACCGTCACCACCGGCGGGTCGCGGCGCGGCGGCGGCGCCCCGAGGTCGCGCGCCCAGTGGTCCGCCCCGACCGGCACGCGGACGACTCGGGCGGCGTCGATCCCGAGCCGGCCCAGCCGCTCCCCCATCGAGGACGAGAAGACGAGGAGTCGCGCCGCCCGACGGAGCCGCTCCGACGCCGCCCGCTCGCCGTCGCTCCCCGGGAGCGGGAGCTCCGCGACCGGGACGACCTCGGGGACGCGCCGGGCGACGAGGCCGTCGACCCGCGCGTGGTGGAACAGCGCGACCGGCCCGAGCCGGCGCTCGGGACCGAGCCCGAACCGCGACGCGAGCAGCGAGAGCCGCCGCGGTCGTCCGACTGCGCACCGACGGACGTCCGTCGCCCCGTCGAGGCCGAGCGCCGCCGCCGGCAGGACGGCCGGCCGGCGCGTCTCCTCGTACAGGGCCAGCGCGGGGCGGTCGGCCCGCCCCGCCAGGGCCCGGACGAACTCCCGGACGTACCGCCCCGCCCCGGGCGCGTGCCGCGCGGCGAGCGTGTACTCGATCCCGACCTCCATGCGCCGCACCTCCCGCGCGCGTCGAGAGTGTAGAGCGCTCTTTCGAAAGTCCGGTCCGGCGCGAGCGGAGTCCTGCCCGGAAGAGGCGGATGGACGAGGAGACGTCGAAACCGGCTCGCGACGACCGGCCATCTCTCGGATCCATCACGGCGTCCGACCCCACGACGCGCAAGCAGTGGGGTCTGACCCCACCCCACTCATGCCTCGAACGGGCGAATGACGGCCTCCGGAGGCCACTCGGTCCTCGCCGCGAGCGGACGGGCCGGCCGGGCGGACGCTGGAAGCGGGTCGGGCGGGGCCGCGGAAGTCGTTCGCCGGCAACGACTCCCGCACAGCAGCGTCACCGTTTCGTAGCAAATGAGTGGAGTGGGGTCAGACCCCGCTGCTTGCGCGTCGTGGGGTCAGACGCCGTCGGGAGGGGGTCGGTCCGAATTCGAGGCGCCCGTTCTCGTGAGCTTCTCGCGGATCAGGGTCTTCTCTCCCGGGGTGAGGAAGCCGGAGGCGAGGACGAGGAGCGGTTGGGCCACGGCGACGGTGCCGCCGCGCAGGAAGAGGTCGGCGAGCGCGGAGCCGGTCGACGGCCAGGCCCAGGCGAGGGCGAGCGCCGCCGCCGTCGCGACCGTCGCCTTGGCGATCCTCCCCCACTCGTACTCGAGCCGGTAGAGGCGCTGCCCGAACCGCGCGTGGAGCAGGACGAGGACGACGTACGCGCCGACCGACGCCCACGCCGCCCCGAGCATTCCGTACCGCGGGATCAGCGCGAGGTTCAGGACGAGGTTCACGACGACCGCGGCGCCGACGAGGACGGGGAGCAGGCGCGTGCGGCTCTTCACGAGGAAGCCGACGCGCGGGAACTCGTTCGCGCCGAACAGGACGATCGAGAGCGCGAGGATCGGGACGACCACGTGGCACGAGTGGTACTTCGCGTCGGTCATCAGGCGGACCAGCGGCTCGCCGCACGCCGCGAGCCCCGCGGCGAGGAAGCCGGCGACGACGGCGTAGTACGACGCGAACCGGCCGATGTCGCGCGGTCCGTCCTCCCGCTTCGCGAGCTCGTAGAAGACGTTCGGCCAGAGCGTGGTGAACGGCAGGATCAGCGCCGCGTGGAGGATCGTCGCGAACTGGGCGCCGCGGCCGTACAGGCCGACGACGTCCGCTCCGTCGGCGAGCAGTCCGTTCAGACAGTACCGGTCGAGCGAGTCGAGCAGGAAGAACGCCAGCGCCTGCGGAACGAGCGGCGCCCCGAACCCGATCATCCGCCGGAGCATCGCGCGGTCGGAGCCTCCCCGCCACACGCCCGGAACGAACGCCATCCCGAGCGCGAGCGCCACGGCCGCGCCGATCAGGTTCGACCAGACGAGCCCCGCCACGCCGAGCCGGAGCCCGACGACGAGCCAGAGGTTCAAACCGACGCAGAGGAGGAACTCGACGCAGTAGACGATCAGGAACTGCGTCGACCGGTACTCCGCCCGGAGGATCGAGATGCAGACGTTCCTGAGGTTCTGCATGACGTACGTCAGCAGGATCAGGACGTAGAGCGACGCGAACCCGGTGCGGCCTCCCGCGAGCTCGCGGGCGATCGGCGTCGCCGGCAGCGCCAGCAGCAGGCCGACGATCACGCTGCTCACCGCCGTCGCACGGAACCCGGTCGCCAGGGCGCGCCGCCGGTCCTCCGGCGTCTCCGCCTCGTAGACGTACCACCGGAAGACCGCCGACGGCAGCCCGAGCGCCGCGATCATCCCGACGATCATCCCGGTCTGCGCCAGGAGGTCGTGGACGCCGTACTGCCACTCGTCGAG
>JAUIEL010000833.1 GCA_030428825.1 bacterium | reverse complement strand
GGCGGCGACCCGGCCGTCAAGGCGCGTCGTCTCCCCGAGGAAGCCGGCCGCGAACGCGGTCGCCGGCCGGAAGAAGAGGTCCTCCGCGGCGCCGACCTGGACCAGCGCGCCGTCCGCGAGGAGCGCGATCCGATCGCCGAGCTGCATCGCCTCCTCCGCGTCGTGCGTGACGAGGAGCGTGGCCGCGCCCGCCCGCTCGAGGACGGCGCGGGTCTCGTCGCGCACCCGGCGCCGCACCTCGGCGTCGAGGCCGGAGAACGGCTCGTCGAGGAGCATCACCGCCGGCCCGGGCGCCAGCGCCCGCGCGAGCGCCACGCGCTGCTGCTCCCCGCCGGAGAGCTGATGCGGGTGGCGTTCGGCCCACGCCTCCATCCCGACCCGCCGCAGCGCCTCCTCGACGCGCGACCGGCGCTCCGGTGCCGGCCGGTCGGCCAGCCCGAACGCCACGTTCGCGGCGACGGTGAGGTGCGGGAAGAGCGCGAAGTCCTGGAACACCATCCCGACCCCGCGCCGCTCCGGCGGGACGTGGAGACGTCCGCCGGCGACCTCGCGCCCCCCCACCGCGATCGAGCCCGCCGTCGGCCGCTCCAGCCCGGCGGAGAGACGGAGCAGCGTGCTCTTGCCGCACCCCGACGGCCCGAGCAGCGCGACGATCTCTCCCTCGCCGACCGCCAGCGTGACGCCGCGCAGCGACGGCACGCCGTCGTACGCGTGGTGGACGTCCCGGACCTCCAGCCCGCTCACGACCCGCCCTCGATCCGCGTCCGATCGATCGCTCGGCTCAGGAGGACGACCGGTCCGATCCCGACCGCCACGATCAGGAGCGCGGGGAGCGCCGACTGCGCCAACCGCTCGTCCGAGGCGTACCGGTGCACCGAGACGGCGAGCGTCTCGAGGTCGAACGGACGGACGATCATCGTGGCCGGGAGCTCCTTCACGACGTCGACGAAGACGAGGAGCGCCGCCGTCAGGAGGCTCCCGCGCAGGAGCGGCGCGTGCACCGAGAACAGCACGCGCCCGGGGCCGCCGCCGAGCGTGCGCGCCGCGGCGTCGAGCGAAGGGTGGATCCGCGCCAGACCGGCGTCGACCGTCTGCAGCGAGAGGGACGAGAACCGGACCGCGTACGCGAACAGGAGCGCGAGCACCGTCCCGCCGACGAACGTTCCGAACGTGCGGTCGAACGCCCCGAGCGTGAACAGCACGCCGACGGCGATCACCGACCCCGGCACCGCGTACCCGAGCGAGACGAGCCGAGCGCAGGTCCGCAACGGCCAGCTCCGGTCGAGCCGCCGGCCGTAGCCGACGAGGAAGCCGATCGCCACGATCGAGACCGACGCGACGGCGGCGAGGGCGAAGCTGCTGCCGGCGAGTCGCGCGAGCTCCGCGCCGCGGACCTCGCCTCCCCGGTCGATCGCGAGGCGGAGCAGCACGCCGGTCGGCACGACGAACCCGAGGACGACCGGCGCCGCGCAGGCGACCCACGCCGCGCCCCCCCGGACGCCCCGGAGGGGGAACCGGCGGAGCGGCCGACGCCGTCCCGTGGTGTGGTGGTACCGCGCGCCCCCGCGCGCCAGCCGCTCGAACGCCAGGATCGCGCCGACGAGCAGGACCATCAGGCCGGCGAGCTTCGCCGCGGCCTCCGGCGACGCCAGGGCGGTCCAGCTCCGGTAGATCCCGGTCGTGAACGTGTCGACCGCGAAATGGTCGACGGCGCCGTAGTCGCCGAGCGTCTCCATCATCGCCAACGCGACGCCCGCCACCACCGCCGGTCGCGCCAGCGGCAGGGCGATCGACAGGAACGACCGCCACGGCCCGCGCCCGAGCGTCCGCCCGACCTCGAGCACGCAGAGCGACTGCTCGAGGAACGCGGCGCGCGCCAGCAGGTAGACGTACGGGTAGAGGACCAGCGAGAAGGTGACGATCGCGCCCCCGACCGAGCGGATCTCGGGGAACCAGTAGTCCCCCCGCCGCCAGCCGAACCCGTCGCGCAGGGCCGACTGGACCGACCCGCTGTACTGCAGGAGGTCGGTGTAGGTATACGCCATCAGGTACGTCGGCATGGCGAGGGGGAGGAGGAGCGCCCACGTCAGCGCGCGCCGCCCCGGGAACGAGCACATCGTGACGAGCCACGCGGTCGACACGCCGACGATCGCCGTCCCGATGCCGACGCCGACCAGGAGGAGCGCCGAGTTCGCGACGTACTCCGAGAGGACGGTGTCGACGAGGTGCGCCCAGATCCCCTCGCTGTCCGCGCCGACGTGCGCGACGACGAGCGCGACCGGGAGCGCGACGGTCGCCGCGATCAGGAACGCGGCGACCGCCCAGGGGCTCGGGAGGGCGACCGCCCCGGCCCCGCGCGCGCGCGCGTCGACGGAGGTCCGGCCGCTCAACGCCAGCCGACGCGGTCCATGAGCAGGATCGCCTGCTTGTTCCGGCGTCCGAGCTCCTCGACCGGCGTCTCGGTGTCGAACTCGAACGCCAGCCACGTCTTCACGACCTCGTCCGGCTCGACCCCGGGGACGACCGGGAA
>JAUIEL010000069.1 GCA_030428825.1 bacterium | reverse complement strand
CGCCCCTTCTTCCGGAGGAGGTGCGCGAGCTTGCCGGCCGTCGTCGTCTTCCCCGAGCCCTGCAGCCCGCAGAGCATCACGATCGTCGGCGACTTGTGCTCGAGCTCGAGCGGGCCGCCGCCGGCCATCGTCTCGGTCAGGACGTCCTGGAAGATCTTGACGATCTGCTGCTCGGGACGGACCGAGTCGATCACCTTCTCGCCGACCGCCCGCTCGGTCACCTGCGCGATCAGGTCCTTCGCCACCGTGAAGTGGACGTCCGCCTCCAGGAGGGCCTGCCGGATCTGCCGGAGACCGTCCTGGATGTTCGACTCCGTCAGACGCGTCCCGCGGAAGCGGGCGAACGCCGACTGGAGGGACTCGGAGATCGACTCGAACATGCGCTCTCGAAGAAGGTTGGGACCCGACGACGCGGGTCGGCCCCGGCGGGGTTGGCCGGCGGGACCGAATCCCTCCTTATACCGAAGGGGATCTTGGGGAACAAGCGGGAGGGAGGGACTGGGGGCTGGGGGACCGCACGCCGACGTCGCCCTCGGGTTCACCCATCCATGGGTCCTCTCCGCATTTCCCCCCTTCCCAAAGGAAGCGGGTGAGGAAGTCCGGAGCGGGCGAGGCGGGGGACGAGACGGGGAGGCTTCTCCGAGAGCGACCCCGCAGCGCGCCTCGAAACCGAGCGGAGACCACGCCGGGCGCATCGCGCGAGGACGTGAGCGGGTCGGAGACACCTCCCCGTCTCGGCCCGCCGCCGTGGCGAACGCGCAGACGTTCCCGAATCGCGTTCCAAGCCAGCGCAGCGGCCGCCCCGCGCAGCGGCGATCAACGCGAGAACCAGGCCGTCCACTTCTCCTGAACCGCGGCGATCCCGGCGGCGTCGAGGTCGGGCTCGTACCCCATGTCCTCGTCCGAGAGGGTGCAGAGCGCCTCGTCCGCCTCCTCGCGGACCGTCTCGTCGGCGTCGGCGAGGAGCGGCACGATGCCGCGCCAGACCTCCTTCAGCTCGAGGCGGCCGAGGGCGTGGAGCGCGAGCGTCCGGGCGCCGGTCTCGAGCGAACCGTCCGCCGCGACGGCGATGAGGTCGTCGAGGGCCGAGGCGTCGGTCAGGCGCTCCCGGAGCTCGCGGCCGACGTGGTAGAACGCCGCCTCCCGCTGTTCGCGGGCGAGGACCGCCAGGTGCCGGGCGAGGAGGACGAGCCCCTCGTCGCCGAACCCCCGCAGGGCCCGGACCGCCCGGTCGCGCGCGACGTCGTCGCCGATCCGCACGAACTCGAGGAGCGGCACGACCGCCTCCTGGCCCCGCGCGACGATCTCGGCGACCGGTCGCGAGAGGATCTCGACGTCGAGCGCCGCCGCGGACGGGTCGCCCCGCTTGAAGAAGAGGACCGGCTCCTCCCCCTCCTCGAGCTGGAGCGCGTCGCGGACCAGCTCGGGATGCGCGTCCAACATCCGGATCGCCTGGTTCGCGAACTCCCGCGGCAGGAGGAGCCCGACGGCGTTCCCCGGCAGCTTCGGGCCGTCCTCGGCGACCGCGCCGACCGGGATGCCGCTCGGCGCGAGGGCGGTCCGCATCGCCTCGGCGGTCTCCTCGTCGGACGCGACGACCAGGAGGAGCTCGAAGCTCGGTCCTCCGGCGGCCGGGGCGAGCGCCTCGGTCAGCTCGACGTCGCAGTCCGGGCAGGCGGAGGCGAACGACTCGAACTCCTGGCGGCAGGACGGGCAGAACGGCACGGTCAGCGCCCCAGCAGCATCCGCCCGAGCGGGCGGCCGCCGATCACGTGGACGTGGAGGTGGTAGACCTCCTGCCCGCCGTCCGACCGGGTGTTCGCGATCAACCGGAAGCCGCTCTCGTCGACCCCCTTCTTCCGGGCGACGTCCCGGGCGGCGAGCATCAGGCGCCCCAGCAGCTCCCGGTCCTCGTCGTCCGCGTCCCCCATGTTCGCGATGTGCTTCTTCGGGATGACGAGGGTGTGGACGGGCGCCAGCGGGGCGATGTCGTCGAACGCGATGAGGTGCTCGTCCTCCAGCACCGTCTTGGCCGGGATCTCGCCCCGGGCGATCTTGCAGAAGATGCAGTCCATCGGTTCCACCCGCCGCTCGGCCTCGGGACGTGGGGAGGTTCGGCCGCTCCGGGGCGGCCCGGGACGCTCGTCCGTGGGGCACTCCCCGCCGCCACCTCGCTTGACGCGCCCCCGGCAGGCCTTAGACTACCGGGTTTCGCGACCGGCTCGGAACTCGGGTGTTCCGGGCTCGCCGGCGGACTGTATCGGTCGGGGAGCGGCTTTTCAAACGGGGACGCGGCCGAGTGCGCCGTGCGACCCCGGTCCGGCGCCGATCCCCCCCCTCCTTTCCAGTGGCCCTCGGAGGCACGATGACTTCGGAAGTCGCTCTCGAGCTCGACGTGGCGGAGCTGATCGCACGGGACCCCATGACCGTGTCCGACTTCGTCGAGGTGCGGCGTGAGGCGTACCGGACCAGCGAGTCGCTCGACTCGTTCCTGAACCTCGTCGAGAAGACGTACCCGTCGGACGTGAAGGAGCCGAAGGCGCGCTTCCGTCGCGGCGTCTGCCTCGTCGCCGCCGGCCGCGTCGCCGACGGACTCAGACTGCTCGAGGACTCCGACGACCCGCTCGCGGTCTTCCTCCGGGGTCAGGCGGCGCTCGACCGCGACGACGCCGAGACGGCGAAGGAGATCCTCTCGCCGATCGCCGGCGGGAAGTCGAAGCCGATCGAGTACCGCCTCGCGTTCGCCGAGGCGCTGGCGCGGCTCGAGGACGAGGACGGGCTGCGGAAGTTGACGGAGGAGTTCAAGGCGGACGACCCGCGGAGCGCCGACTCGCAGTACCTCGAGGGACGGCTCCGCGAGCTCGACGGCGAGTACGAGGCCGCGGTCCAGGCGTACGAGGCGGCGCTCGCCGTCCAGCCCGATCACCGCGGCGCGCGGTTCCGGCTCGCGTACCGGCTCGACCTGCTCGGTCGCGACGACGAGGCGATCGAGCACTACGAGCGGCTGAAGCAGGTCTTCCCGGTCCCGATCGGCGTGCTGCTGAACCTCGGCACGCTGTACGAGGACGCCGAGCTCTACGAGAAGGCGCAGTCGTGCTACAAGCTCGCGCTCGCCCACGACCCGGCGAACGCCCGCGCGCAGATGTTCTTCAGCGACGCCCAGATGTCGATGGAGATGTACTACGACGAGGAGAAGGAGCGGAAGGACGACAAGCGCGCCCAGATCCTGAAGATCCCGGTCACCGACTTCGAGCTGTCGGTCCGGTCGCGCAACTGCCTCGCCCGGATGAACATCCGCAACCTCGGCGACCTCGTGAAGAAGACCGAGGCCGAGCTCCTCTCGTTCAAGAACTTCGGCGAGACGTCGCTGAACGAGATCAAGGAGATCCTCCGGTCGAAGGGCCTGCGGCTCGGCATGCAGGGGGACGACGACGACCGCCGCGGCGGCCGCCGCAGCGTCCGCGAGATCGACCGCGACTCCGTCCGCTCCCGGTCGGTGGCGGACCTCGACCTGTCGGTCCGCTCGCGCAAGGCGCTCGACACGCTGAAGGTCGGGACGGTCGGCCAGCTCGCCGAGGTGAGCGAGGACCAGCTCCTCGCCTGCAAGAACTTCGGGCAGACCTCGCTGGTCGAGATCAAGAAGAAGCTCGTCGACCTCGGCCTGTCGCTGCGCGGCTGACCTCGGGACGGAGGCCCCGACGTGCTCGACTCCGTGCGCGGCCGGATCCTCGGCCGGGAGGCCGACGCGGTCGTCGTCGAGTGCGGCGCCTTCGGGCTCCGCGTCCGCGTCCCCCCGGGGTCCGACCCGGGGGCGCGCGGGGACGAGACGGCGCTCCACTGCCACCTGCTCCTGCGGGACGACCAGCTCCACCTCTACGGCTTCGTCGCGCCGGCGGAGCGCGATCTCTTCCGCGTCCTCCTCACCGTCTCGGGGCTCGGCCCGGAGAAGGCGCTCGGCCTGCTCGGGGCGATGCCGCCCGCGTCGATCGCGCGCGCCGTCCTCGAGAAGGAGCCGAAGCGGTTCCAGGTGGTGAAGGGGATCGGGGCGCGGCTCGCCCAGCGGCTGGCGCTCGAGCTGGACGGGAAGCTCGACGCGTGGGCGGTCGCCGGGGGCGGACGCGGCGCCGACGGGACGCCCTCCGAGCGGTCCGAGACGGGCGCGGACTCGCTCCTCGTCGCGACCCTCGTCCACCTCGGATACCCGGCGACGACGGCGCGGGACGCCGCGGCGGCGGCCGAGAAGAGCGAGGGGGAGGACGCCGCGCTCGAGACGCTCGTCAAGGCGGCCCTGCGCGAGCTCCAGAAACCGACGTGACCGATGCCCGCGGCCGCTGCTAGACTCCGAACGATGTCGCGTCGGATCGTCCTGCTGCTCGTGGCGAAGGTGGCGTGCACCTCCGCCCTCACCGCCCGGCTCGCCGTCTCGGCCCCCGCGCCCCCCCCGCCGCAGGACCCGCCGGCGGCGGACGCCGGCGTCGAGGGGAACGTCGGCGCGGCGCCCCATGACCTCCGGTCGATCGCCCGCCTCGAGGCCGAGCGCGAGCAGGCCGCGCTCGAGGCCCGCGTCCGCGAGCTCGTCGGCGACCTGACCTCGACCGGCAACCCCGAGGTTCAAGTGATCCGCGAGCGGATCGCAGAGCTCGTCCGCATCGGGCCGGCCGCGCTCCCGATCCTCGTCGGCACGATGGACCACGAGGACGGCGCCGCGGCGAAGCTGAACGCCGGCGCCCACGCGTCCCGCGCCGCGGCGCTCCTCCCCGGCGAGGAGGTCGACGCCGAGCTGACGCGCCTGGCGAAGGAGGGGACGCGGCACGGACGCCGGAACGCGGCGCGCGCGCTCGGCCTGCGCGGGGCGGACGACGCGCTCCCCCGACTGATCGAGCTGCTGGCGGACGAGGACGAGGCGGTCCGGCTCGAGGCGATCCAAGGCCTCGGCGCGCTCGGCCGCGAGGACGCCGTCCCGGAGCTCCTCCCGTTCCTCGAGTCGGAGGACGAGGCGGTCGCCGCGGCGGCGATCCGTGCGCTGGCGCGGATCGACACCGACCAGGCCGACGAGGCGGTCCTCGCGCGACTCCGGAAGGAGGTCCAGGCCGCGGAGCGTTGGGAGCTGGTCCGCGCCGGACTGAGCCACCTCGAGGCGCACCCGAACGTCGACGGTCTCGACGTCGCGCGGGAGGTCCTCGCCGCCGACGCCGCGCCGACCGGCGTCCGCCTCGACGCGATCGCCGCCCTCGGCGCGATCGGGGCCGCCCACCCGAACACGGGGAGGGTCGCGCTCAAGGCGCTCTCGGCGGCGACGCGGCTCGGCATCCGCCCGCTGGTCCGGGCCGCCGCCCTGGCGATGCTCTCGCTCGGGGACGACTCGGGGGTCGACGCGGTCACCGCCGACTACGACTTCGACCTCCAACGGAACCCGAAGAACTTCAACTCCCGGTACAAGCGCGCGGACGTCTACCTCGAGTTCCGCCGCTGGAAGTCGGCGTACCAGGACCTCCAGTACGGGCTGAAGATCGAGAAGGAGCCGCGCGACCCCGAGCGGGTCTACTTCGCCCTGGCCCGAGCCGCGGCCGGCATGGGTCGGAACGGCGACGCGGCGAAGTACCTCCGCCGGCTCACGACGCGCGACTTCTCCAGCCTCCCCACCGAGTACCCCGAGTTCCGGGAGATGGCCGAGGACTCGCGGTACGCCTCGCTCTTCGAGCGCCCGCAGTAGGCGCCGAGGCGCGCCGAGGAGCGCGAAGAGCCGACTCGGGCTAGAATTCCCGGAAGCCGGGCCGGCGCTCGTCCGTAGCACGGGGGAGAAGCCGACCCCTCGCCGCTTCTCGGAGGACCGCGATGCCGAGCCTCGACCGGCCCGTTTCCCGCCTCGCCCTGGCGACCCTCGCCGGGGCGGCGCTCCTGCTCTCCGCCGGCGACGGGTTCGCCTCCTCCCCGGGGAAGGGGGGGAAGAAGGGGAAGGCCGCCTCCCGTGGCGAGTCGTCCTCCGTCGAAAGGACCCGTTCCGCCCCCGCGAAGAAGGGGGTCTCGCACTCCCGGCGGCGCGGCGGCAAGAAGGGGGCCTCCTCCTCGTCGTCGTCCGGCTCGAACCGGGGCTCCTCCGCCTCGCCGAGCCGCGGCTCCTCGTCGTCGTCGGGCGGGTCGCGCTCGTCCGGGGCCTCGAGTTCGTCGGGGTCGTCCCGATCGTCCGGCGCCTCGTCCGGGGGCTCGTCGCGGTCGTCCCGGTCGTCCGCCGGACGTTCGTCCGGGTCGTCGTCCCGGTCGTCCTCGTCCGGTTCCTCCGGCGCGTCGTCCCGTTCGTCCCCGTCGTCCGGCTCGTCGGGCCGGTCGAGCCGCGGTGCGTCATCCCGCACGTCGTCCCCCCCGTCCACGCCGACGCTCGTCGGACCGCGTTCGAGCGGATCGCGCTCGACCCTGCGATCCTCGCCGTCGTCCCCCCGGGTCGAGACGTCGCCGTCGTCCCCGACGGAGGCCGCGCCGCGCGACTCCGCGCCGACCTCGACGCCGTCCGTCTCGCCGGTCACGCCGGACGTCCGGAGCCGCACGCGCGTCGTCCCGACGCCGTACGAGCGCCCCGCGGTCGAGCGCACGACGCTCGAGACGAGCCCGTTCCGCGCCGGCTCTCCGGCCCTCTCGGGAGACCGGCGCACGACCTCCACGCGGCTCTCGAGCCCGACCGATACGGGCGGCGCCCGCGACGCGGACGTCGTCGACGTCACGTCGTTCGGCGCCGCCCGGACGCCGACCCGTCGCGAGCGCCTGGAGCGGGCGTACCGCGAGAGCTTCCGCGACGCCCCCGCCGCTCCGTCGAAGGCGCGCGAGCGGTGGCTCCGGAAGATGCGCGAGCGGGCCGCGCTCGGCGGCGCCGTCGAGCAGGCGGACGAACCGCCGGAGAAGGACGAGATCGAGGACGGGAGCGACCCGTCGAAGACCGGGAAGAAGAAGGGGAAGAAGGGAAAGAAGAAGCACGGGCACCACGACCACGTCTGGACGCACGGACCGAACGGGCCGGGCTGGTGGAACTGTCACCTTTGGAAGGGGACCTTCCACGGGCCGCTCGCGTACGCGTACCCGCCGTCCTGCTCCTGGTACCCGAACTGGTTCGGCTTCGCGCCGTGCTGGTCCCCCGCGTGGTGGTGCTCGTGGTGGCCGCTCTACTCGGTCCACCCGGGATACGTCCACTGCGTCCCGACGTACGTCCCCGTCCACCAGGGGGACGCGATCGTCTACCGGGCGTACGACGAGGTCGACGTCGTGGAGGAGTTCGTCCCGGCCGACGGCGAGCTTCCCGACGAGGGGGTCGACCCGTTCCTCGAGGCCGAGCTGCTCCGACTCTCGGAGATCGAGGCCGCCGTACGGGCGCTCGAGGAGGGGGCGCAGCTCTTCCTCGACGGCCTCTACGCCGAGGCGACCGACGCGTTCCGGCGCGCGATGCTCGCGGCGCCGGACAACGCGATCCCGAAGTTCGCGATGGCGAACGGGCTGTTCGCGCTCGGCGAGTACGGGTACGCGGCGTTCCTCCTCCGACGCGGCGTCGAGATCGTCCCGACCTGGCCGTCGGCGGGCCCCGACCTCCGCGACCTGTACGGCGACGAGGACGACCTGCTCGAGCACCAGATCGCGCTCGAGGTGACCGTCGAGTCGCTCCCGGAGGACGGCGAACTCCGCCTCCTCGCGGGGTACGTCGCGTTCTTCACCGGCGACCTCGACACGGCCGAACACCAGTTCCGCGCGCTCCTCGCGCTCGCGCCGGACGACGCGTTCGCGCGGGCCTTCCTCGGCCGCGTCGCCGAGATCCGCCTCCTCCTCGCGGAGGAAGGGGTCTCCGCGGACGGGTTCGAGGGCGCGCCGCCCCCCCCATCCGTGGGAGGCGGCGGCTGACCGCTCCCCCTCCTCACGGAGAGTGCAGTGCCAGGGGCTCGGCGTCCGTTCGCCGGGCCCCGCTCTGCGTCCGGGTCGGTCAGCGCGCGCGCGGCGCCACGAACCCCTCGTAGAGCGCGTCCGCCCCCCGGACGCTCCAGCCCCCGTCCTCGAACGTCGGGCCGTCCGCGATCCGGAGGATCCCCGCGCCCCCCACCGCGCCGGGCGCGTCGCCGCCGAACACCTTCGGGGCGACGAACACGGCGACCCGGTCGACGACCTCCGCGTCGAGGAACGCCCCGAGGAGCGTCGGGCCGCCCTCGACCAGGAGCCGTTCGACCCCGCGCTCGCGGAGGGCGCGGACGGCCGCGGCGGCCGCGGACGGGGCGTCGCCGACGACCTCGACGAGCGTCGCGCCGCGGTCGGCGAGCGCGGCCCGGCGGTCGGCGGGGGCCTCGGGGCCGTGCACGAGGAGGACCTCCGGGCCGCCGTCCGCCAGCGCGCGCCAGTCGTCGCGGAGCCGCAGGCTCCGGTCGAAGACGACGCGGCGCGGCGCGCGCGGTCCCGGAGGGCGCGCGGTGAGCGACGGATCGTCGGCGTCGACCGTCCCCCGGCCGACGGCGATCGCGTCGACCCGGCCGCGGAGCTCGTGCACGCGCGCCCGGGACTCCTCGCCGGAGATCCAGCGCGACTCCCCGCCGCGGGTCGCGATCCGACCGTCGAGCGTCGCCGCCCACTTCGCGATCACGAACGCGCGTCCGGAGTCGAGGTGGCGACGGAACCGGGCGAGCAGCCCCTCCGAGGCCGGGTCCTCGAGCGGGCCGACGACCTCGACCCCCGCGTCCCGCAGGAGCGACAGCCCGCGGCCGGCGTGCCGCGGGTTCGGATCGATCGCGCCGACGACGACCCGCGTGACCCCCGCCGCCAGCGTGGCGTCGACGCACGGCGGGGTCTTCCCGGTCGTCGAGCACGGCTCGAGCGTGACGACCATGGTCGCGCCGCGGGCCCGCTCGCCCGCGTCCTCGAGCGCCGCCACCTCCGCGTGCCGGCCGCCGTACCGCGCGTGCCAACCCCGGCCGACGACCTCGCCGTCGCGGACCACGACCGCGCCGACGGGCGGGTTCGGTTCGACCTCGCCGACGCCGCGGCGCGCGAGACGGACCGCCTCGTCGAGCCGGGCGGAGAAGGAGGACGCGTCGGTCACCGGAGCGCGACGACGTCGCCGAACAACGTGAGCGCCGTGGCGTCCTCGATCCGGACGTCGGCGATCGTCCCCGGGCGGATCCGCTCGTCGGCGGCGACCACGATGCGGTGCTGGGGGTTCCGGCCGGACCACTTCGAGTCGTCGAGCCGGCTCTTCGCCTCGAACAGGACCTGCATCGTCTCGCCGACGGTCGCCCGGTGCGCGGCGAGCGAGACCCGCTCCTGCACCGCGAGGAGCTCCCGGTTGCGGCGCTTCTTGACGTCGGTCGGCACGTCGTCCGCGTGCTCCTCGGCGGCCTTCGTCCCCGGCCGCGGCGAGTACTTGAAGACGAACGACTGCGAGAAGCCGATCTCCTCGCAGATGCGGAGGCTCGCCTCGTGGTCCTCCTCCGTCTCGCCGGGGAAGCCGACGATCCAGTCGCAGCCGATCCCCATGTCCGGGAGGACCTCCCGCACCCGGTCGACGATCCGGCGGTACTTGTCGACCGTGTAGCCGCGCCGCATCGCCTTCAGCATCCGGTCGGAGCCGGACTGGATCGGCATGTGGAGGAAGCGGTCGAGCTTCGACGACTCGGCCATCGCGGCCCACGTGTCGTCGTTGAACTCGCTCGGGTGCGAGGTGACGAAGCGGAGACGGCGGAGTCCGTCGACCCGATCGAGCGCGCGGAGGAGCGTGCCGAGCGTGGTGCGGCCGCGGTCCTGCCCGTCGTACGCGTTGACGGTCTGGCCGAGCAGGCAGACCTCGATCACGCCGTCGTCGACCAGCCCCTTCACCTCGTCGACGATCTCGTCGACCGGCCGGCTGATCTCGCGCCCACGGACCGTCGGGACGATGCAGTAGGTGCACGGCCGGTTGCAGCCGCGCATGATCGTGACGTACGCCTGGAACGGCCGCGGCCGCGAGGTCGGGCTCCGCTCGATGTCCGGGCGCTCCTCGCCGTCGATCACGAGGAACGGCCCCTCGCCCCCCCGGACCCGATCGACCAGGCCGGCGAGCTTCGGGAAGTCGCGCGTCCCGGCGACCACGTCGACGTGCGGCATCCGCCGCCGGATGTCCGTCGCCTCGCGCTGGGCCATGCAGCCCATCACCGCGACCACCCGGCCCGGACGCTCCTTCTTCCACGGGCGGAGCGCCCCGAGGCGCGAGAAGACCTTGTCCTCGGCGTGGCCGCGTACGCTGCACGTGTTGAAGACGACGACGTCGGCGTCCTCGTACCGGTCGGTCTCGCCGTAGTTCAGCCCCTTGAACCGGCCGAGCACGAGCTCCGCGTCGACCACGTTCATCTGGCAGCCGAACACCTCCATCTTGACGCGGGCGGTCGGCGTGCTCTCGATCGTCGCTGCTGGGTCCATCCCGGACGTTCTAACCTGCGGGAGCCGCCGCGGGCAAGGATCGCCCGTCCGGGACCGCGCGAGGGCGCCCGGGGAGCGGCGGATCGAGAGGGGGAGAGGCGACGGGAGGAGACCGGGGCGGGCGGCCGCGCCGCTGGCCCAGGAGGGATCAGCCGACCTTCTCCTTGTTCTTTGCCACCCACTCCTCCCACTTGCGGATCCCCGCGTCGCGGGCCGCCCGGGAGCCGGTGACGTCGAACTTCATGTTCTGCCCGGTGATCACGATCAGGCTGGTCAGCGCCTCCTCGCGGATCATGATCTCGTCGTCCCGCAGGAGCTTCACCAGCTTCGGCACCGCCTTCATCGCCTTCAGCTCGCCGAGGGTGTAGATCGCCTGCGCACGGACGAAGGTGTCGCCGTCGTCGAGGAGCGGGAGGACGTGCGGCACCAGCGCCTGGTCGCGCCGGCGCCGGATCTGGTCGACCGCCTCCCACCGGACCATCGGGTCGCTCGCCCGGAGGTTCTCGATGATCGCGAGGAGGTCGTCGTCCAGCTCGACGGGGCCGTCGGGGGTCGCGCTCCCGCCGGCGTCCCCGGCGGTCGGCGTGGAGACGATCACCGGCGGCCGGTCGCCGATCTCGCTCAGGTCGCGGCCGAACGCGTCGAGCTGCTTGAAGATCCGGTCCATCTTCTGGCCGGTCTCCTCCTGCAGGAGCGAGAGCCCCTCGACCCGCTCCCGGAGCTTGCCGACCGCGACGAGCCCGTCCTGGAGCGCGGAGACCTCCTTCGACAGGCGGGTCTGCAGCGATCCGCGGGCCGCCGCCTCCTCCTGCAGGGACTGGATCCGCGCCGGCAGGTCACGCAGCTCGTCGAGGTCCTCGAACGCCTTCTGGAGGACGGTCACCGCGGCCCGGAGGTCCCCCACCCGCGATTCGAGGTCCGCGAGCGCGGTCGCCCGCCCCGCCTCCGCCGGCGCCTCCTCCGTGAACTTCAGGTCGTAGATCACGTAGGCGAGCCCCGAGACGACCAGGACGAGCAGCACCGCGACGACCGCGAGGAGGCCGCTGGGAGCGCTGGCCCCGCCGCCGCTCCCCGTCCCCGTGTCCGTCCCGAGCTCGTTGAGCGGGTTGCACTTCCGGCAGAAGATCTTCCCCTTGATCGTCGTCGACCGGTTCTCCTTGATGTCCTGGAGAGGGATCGACTCGTTGCAGATGTCGCAGAAGAAGAGCTTCATCGCTCGGGTCTCCGGGCGAACGTCGTTCGGCCGAATCGTCCCGCGGGGCAGTGGACGACTCACTAGAATCGGACCGGTGTCGCGACGCGCGCCGTGACCCCCGGACCATCGGGAGTATATGGATGGTCCTCGACGAGGGTAGCACTCCAACCGGATCCGAAATGCGCGATCTCCCCGGACTCGACGAAACGACACGGCGCCGCATCTCCGAGACGGCGGACCGCCACGAGCTGGACCTGCTCGAGCTGGCGCTCGACGACGGGCCGGACGACTTCGAGACGCTCGTCCGGCTCGCCGAGCTGTACACCCGGCTGGGCCGGGTCGAGGAGGGGCTGGAGGTCGACCGCCGGTTGGCCCGCCTCGCGCCGTCCGATCCGATCGTGCGGTACAACCTCGCCTGCTCGCTGGCGCTGCTCGACCGGGCCGAGGACGCGTGCGCGGCGCTCCGCGACGCCGTGCGGCTCGGCTACTCCGACCTCGAGCACCTGCTTCAGGACGCGGACCTCGCGTCGGTCCGATCGCACCCCCTCTTCGCCGACGTCCTGCGGCTGCTCGAGCGGCACCGCCGCGACCGCCGCTGACGCGCGCCGGGCGCGTTCGCCCTCCGTGGAGGAAGCGCCGCCGGGCCGTCAGAGCCCGGCGATCTCCCCGAGCCCCCGCAGCCGCCACCAGTCGGCCGCCACCCCGAACGCCAGCGTCGCCGCGCCGACCGCGACCACCACCGCCAGCACGCGCGCCAGGAGCTGGGCCGCCCCCCCCTCCTGCGCGCCGATTCGCGGCCGCGGCTGCATGCCTCGGTCGACGTCGACGCGGAGGGCGAAGTCCCCGCACGCGGGGCAGAAGATGTCGTCCTCGCCGATCAGCGCCTCGCAGGCGAGGCACGGCTTCACCGCCTCCTCGGCCGCGGCGCCCGCCCCCCGCGAGCCGCAGAGCGAACAGACCTCCGCGTCGAACGGGAGGATCGTGCCGCACTCGAGGCAGGGCCTGACGCGTTCTTCCGCCGCTTCCGTCATGCGAGGGGACTCCGGGACCGGAACACCTACTCCGCCGACGCGACCGCCGTCCAGTACGAGCGGAACCGCGCCGCTCCGTCCCGGCGCTGCGCGGGGTCGGCGTCCGGATCGTACCCGAAGTTCCGTCCGCCCGAGGCCCGCCGGAGCGCGAGGAACGAGTGGATCCGCGTCGCGCGGTCGTTCGCCTCGAGCCCGTCGAACAGCTCGCCGAGCGCGCTCGTGTCGCCGCCGTCGAGGAGCGCCCGCGCCGCCTCCAGCCGCACGGAGCGGCTCTCGTCCGACCGGACCCGTCGGATCGCCTCCAGCGCCTTCGGGTCGCCTTCCAGGCGATAGATCTCCCCCAGCACGAAGACCGCGTTCGAGCGGAGGAGCGGATCGTCGCTCGCCAGGAGCTCCTGCTCGACGGTCTCGGTCGCGTGCGAGCCGAACGCGGAGAGCATCCGCAGGTTGCCGAGCTTGTCGATGCCGCGCGTGTGCTTCACGCGGGTCACCGCCTCGTTCATCTGCGTCTCGAGCGCCGGGGGGAGCTCGCCGCTGCGCTCCTGGGTGGCGCAGCCGATGGAGGTGGCGAGGAGCGCCGCCGTCAGGACGGCGCCGAGGTTCCGAGATTCGAGGTGCATGGGACTCCCTCCCGATTCACGTGTTCGATGGTTCCCGCCGCGAGCACGTCGTCGCCGACGTAGAGGACCGCCGTCTGGCCCGGAGTCACGGCGAACTCCGGCTCCTCGAAGATCACATGGACCCGCCCCGGTCCGGCGCGACGCGCGCGCGCCGGCGCCCCGAGGTGCCGGTGGCGCACCCGCGCCGTCACGGCGAACACGTCGTCGTCGGCGTCGGGCTCGGCGCGCGCCGTCCAGACCGTGTCGCGCACGGTGAACGCCCGTTGGGACGCCGCCGCGCGGGTCCCGACGACGACCCGGCGCGCCCCGGGCTCGAGCCGCACGACGTGCCGGCGCGCGCCGAACGCCACGCCGAGCCCCCGGCGCTGACCGACGGTGAACCCCGCGACGCCGTCGTGGCGCCCCACGACCTCGCCGTCCTCGGTCACGATCTCGCCCGGCGCCACGGTCTCCGGCGCGCGCTCGCGGACGAGGTCGCGGTAGTCGCCGGTCGGCACGAAGCAGATCTCCTGGCTCTCCGGCTTGTCCGCCGTCGCCAGCCCGGCCTCGCGCGCCAGCGCCCGGACCTCCTCCTTCGTCCGCTCGCCGAGCGGGAACTCCGCCGCCGCGAGCTGCTCCTGGTCGAGCGTCGAGAGGACGTACGACTGGTCCTTCCCGAGGTCCCTCCCCCGGCGGAGGACGTGCCGCCCGCCGACCGTCGTCACGCGGGCGTAGTGCCCCGTCGCGACCTTCCGCGCGCCGATCGACCGCGCGAGCTCGGCCAGCCGACCGAACTTGACGTCGACGTTGCACCGGACGCACGGATTCGGGGTCCGCCCCTCCCGGTACGCGGAGACGAACTCCTCGACGATCCCCTCGAACGGTCCGGAGACGTCGAGCGCGTAGAACGGGATCCCGAGCCGCGCCGCCACGCGCCGGGCGTCCGCCGCGTCGGAGACCGAGCAGCACGAGCGCGCCGAGCCCGGCCCTTCCCGGGTGACGCCGTTCCGGAGGAAGAACCCGACGACGTCGAGCCCCGCGCGCTTCAGGAGGAGCGCGGCGACCGACGAGTCGACCCCGCCGCTCATCGCGACGGCGATCCGATCGTGAGGAATGTCGTGGTTGCGGTCCATCCTGGCGATCTTATCGGCAGGGCCGGGTCCGGACTTTTGGCGGGATTCGGGTTTCCGGGTCCCCGTGCCCGTGCCCGTGCCCGGCTCCGTCCGCGAGGCCGATTCGCGCGCGTCACCCCCGACACTCGGGCGGCCGGGCGGCCGGGCGCCGGACGCCGGACGCCGGGGAGCGGGAGAGCGAGGGGAAGACCGGGGAAAGGAAAGCCGGGATCGCGGAGAACCGGGAAACGGGCACGGGCGCCGGACACCGGATCGGTCCCGGTCCCCGGTCACCCCCGACCCGGTCTTCCTCTCCCCCTCCCCCCCGCCTTCCCCGATTCCCCTGACCCGTCCTCCCCCGCTCCGCTAAGCTGCCCGGTTTCGATCGACCGACCGAAGGACCCTCTCCATGGACGCGATCCTCCTCCTCCTCCAGGCCGAGGGCGGCGCCCCCGCGCCCGAGGCGCCCCCGACCTGGCCGCTCCTCGTCGGCTTCATCCTCATCTTCTACTTCCTGATGTTCCGGCCGCAGATCAAGGAGCAGAAGCGGCGGCGGGAGATGCTCACGGCGCTGAAGGGCGCCGACTA
>JAUIEL010000832.1 GCA_030428825.1 bacterium | reverse complement strand
GGCGGCGATCGTGGCCGGCGACGCGATCGCGGTGACGCTGCCGAAGCCGAAGCGGGACATCGACTTCGGTCCCGAGGGGCCGCCCCCGGACCCCGATCTGCCGATCCTGTTCGAGGATCGGTGGCTGGTCGCGGTCGACAAGCCGCCGAACGTGCCGGTCCACCCCGCGGGACGGAACCTCTACCGGACGGTGATCACGACCCTCCACCGCCGCTACCGCCGACCCGACGATCCCGAGCGGGACGTCCACCCGAAGCTCTGCCACCGGCTCGACCTCGAGACGTCGGGCGTGCTGCTGGTCGCGAAGGACGACCGCGCGCACCGCGAGGTGTCGGAGGCGTTCCGGCGGCGGACCCCCGAGAAGGAGTACCTCGCGATCGTCCACGGCACCCCGACCGAAGCGGAGGGGCTGATCGACCTCCCGCTCGGGCCGGCACTCGGGATGCAGGTCGCGATGGCGCGGGGCGTCCGCCACGACGTCGGGCAAGAGGCGCGGACCCGCTACCGCGTCGACTCGGTGCACGGCGCGTTCTCGCTGCTCCGGATCGGGCTCCTGACCGGACGGCACCACCAGATCCGCGTGCACTGCGCGGCGATCGGGCACCCGTTGGTCGGCGACAAGATCTACGGCGAGTCGGAGGAGCCGTTCCTCAAGTACTACGACGACGCGCTGACCGAGGAGGACTACGCGAAGCTCCTCCTGCCGCGGCAGGCGCTGCACGCCCACCGCCTGAAGCTCGTCCACCCGCGGACCGGGGACCCGCTCGAGATCGTGTCGGAGCTCCCCGCGGACCTGCGGGCGTTCCTCGAGGCGCAGGCGTGACGACGCGGGCCCTCCTCCTCTGCGTGCTCGCGCCGCTCGTCGGCGGCACGCTCGCCGTGCTGCTCCACGACCCGCCGACCGAGGAGACTCCGACGACCGCGCCCGAGGTCGTCGTCGCGCCGGACGCGGCCGACCGCGAGGACGGGCCGACGTCCGGTCCGGTCGATCCTCCCCCGGCGCCGGAGGCGGCGCCCGCGCCGATCGAGAGGACGTCGGTCTGGACGAGCGCCGCGGCGTGGCTCGAGCGGGAGATGCCGTTCGAGGCGGTCGGGGCGCGGTACCGGGTCCGGACGGACGTGTCGGCCGGGACGGCGCGGCGCGCGCTCCGCGGCGACGGCTCGAGCACGGCGCACGAGCTCCGATCGGCGGGGGTCCGGGTCCTCACCGGCGGCGACCGGTACGCCGTGGCGATCGACGGCGACGGGACCGTGCGGGTGAGGCGAGACGGCCTGACGATCGGCACGGGCGTCCTCGATCTGGCGCCGGGACGCGGCACCGTGTCGTTGTTCGCGCGCGCCGGTGACCTGGCGGAGGACCACGCCGCCTTCCGGCTCGCCGACGTCTCGATCGAGACCGCCCGGAAGGACCCGTGAGCGTGCCCCGCCCTCCCGGCGCTCGCGCCCTCGCCGCGAGCGCGGCGGTCGCGCTCGTCCTCCAGGGGGGCGTCGCGCTGCTCCACGGCGCCGCCCCCCCGGGGCGGGTGGCCGCGATCGTCGCCGCGGCGCTCCTCGTCGTCGGCGCGGCGCGGGTCGCGCGGGGGGCCCCGGCCGTCCGGTCGCTCGCGGCGGTCGCCGCGCCGGCGCTCCTCCTCGCGGGGGCGCTCGAGGCGCGGCTCGCGTTCGCGCCCGTCCTCGCGGCCGGGCTCCTCCTGGCGGTCGCGGGGGCGCTCGTCCTCGCGACGCTCCTGATGGTGCTCCTCGCCGCTCCGCGCGCGCTGCGAGTGGCGACGCTCCTCCTCGCGGCGGTCGCGACGGCGGCGCTCCTGGGCGAGGTCGCCGTCCGCGCGTTCGTGCCGGTGTCGATCTACGACATCGTGCCGGACGACCGCGGGGGCGGCGAGTGCATCGTCGGCGACGGCGACGTGAAGACGCTCGCGCCCGGGTTCCGCGGCGAGTACCGCCATCCCGAGTTCCCGGGGCTCCGGGTCGAGATCAACGACCTCGGGCTGCGGGACGGGCTCGACGAGCGGGCGCCGGCGGGCGGGGAGCGGTCGGTCCTGGTGCTCGGCGACTCGTTCGTGTTCGGGACCGGGGTCGAGGTCGCCGACACGTTCCACGAGCGGCTGGAACGGCGCGCCGCGGAGCTCGATCCCGACCGCCCGGTGCGGGTCTACGGCGCCGGCGTGCCCGGGTACGGCCAGGTCCACGCGGAGACGGCGCTGGAGCGGCTCGCGCCGCGCCTGCGACCCGACGTCGTGGTCGTGTCGGTCTACGAGGGGAACGACCTCGAGGACAACATGAAGCTCGAGGGGAGGAGGCTCGGCAAGGTCTCCTCGATCGAGGAGGACGAGGCGCGCGAGGCCGCCGAACGGCGCACGGGGCGGGCGCGGTTCGGGCTCGCCGCGTTCGTCCGGGGCGTGAGGCGGCCGGCGTATTGGCTCGGCGCGTCGTCGGCGGTGCAGCTCGTCCTCCCCGGGCTGGAGGAGCGGCTGGTCCGGCGCGGCTGGATCGAGCCGTTCGTCCCGGCGAACCGGATGGTGACGGGGATG
>JAUIEL010000831.1 GCA_030428825.1 bacterium | reverse complement strand
CAGGCGTTCCCCCCGCTCGCCTGGTCGAGGATCGTCGCGAGCTGCTTGATCTCCTCCCACCCGTCGATCGAGTCGGAGTACGCCATCTGCCCCTCGAGGACGTCGTAGATCCCCTCCACCGCCTCGCGGTCGCGCTTGGCGATCTTCTCCATCGCCCGGACGTCGTTCAGCTCCTGCGCCTCGAGCAGCGCGTCGTACACCTTCCGCTGCTCCTCGGAGAACTGGGCGGCGGCGTCGACGGCGAAGAGCGCCGTCCACAGGAGCGTGACGGCGAGACGGAGCGATCCCAGCTTCATGGTCGGCTTCCCGGGGTTCTGCATCAGCGAGTCGAACGGAGAGACGATCGTAGGTAGCCACCCGCGAATCGTCAATCAAGTGGAGTGACGGCAGGGACTTACCACCCGGACCCGTCGGACCGCCCGCCCGGGGGAGTCGGCGAGCGTCAACGCCGGTTGCGGAGGTCTTTCGACGCGGAGTCGAGGAACCGGCGCTCGGCCCGGGTGAGGCTGTTCAGCCCCTCGCGGCTGATCTTCTCCAGGATCCGGTCCATCTCGCGGCGACGGTCGACGTCCCGCTCGGCGCGGTTCTCGCGGCGCTGCTGCCGCGCGCGCTCGACGATCGACCCGAACGAGTGCCGGTACCGGACGTACAGGAACCCGAACGCCCCGCCGCCGAGGTGGGCGAGGTGCGCCACGCCCGTGAAGTTCGACACGGCCGAGGTGTAGAGCGCGATCAGCATCAGGATCGCCGCCAGGACCCAGGCCCGCACCGGGAAGAAGAAGACCACGACCTCCGCGTGCGGCATCAGCGTCGCGAAGGCGACGAGGCACGCGTACGCGATCCCCGACGCCCCGAGCATCGGGTACGCCGCCCCGAACCGGATCAGCTCGAAGAAGAGGTACGTCACCGAGCTGACGAGCGCCGCCAGGAGGGCGAACCGGAGGAACGCCGGCCGGCCGCCGATCATCGCCTCGACCTGCCGCCCGAAGACGAACAGGAAGAGGAGGTTGAACACGAGGTGGAGGATGTCGGTCCGGCTGTGGACGAGCGAGTACGTGACGAGCTCGTACCAGCGGAGCGGGTTCGTCAGGTGCTCCGGTTGGAGCATCAGGAACCGGTCGACGTGGAAGAAGAGGACGAGGACCTGGAAGACGGCCAGGACCAACATGAGGAGGTCGACGCCCCGCCAGTGCGAGAGCGGCGTGATCCGGAACGAGCGTTCCGGTTCGTCCTGGTACCAGGTCGGTCGCGTCATCGGACGAGGGTCGGGGGAGCGATTCGGGCGACGGCGGCCGTGCTAAACCGTCGTCGGACCCGATGATAGATCGGGGTCCCGGATCCCGCAAGCGACGTGACCCCGAACCGATCCGCCGCTATCCTCCTGCCATCGGAACGCCGGGGAGTCGACCTTGACCGCCAAGTTGCTCGATGGCCGCGCGCTCGGCCGGACGATTCGCGACCGCGTCACCCGCGAGGTCGCCTCGCTCGCCGATCGGATCCCCCCGATCAAGCTCGTCTCGGTCGACGTCGGCGAGAACCCGGCGTCCGCCCTCTACATCCGGAACCAGCGCCGCAGCGCGGAGGGCGTCGGGATCGCCTTCCAGCACGTCCACCTCGACGCGGCGAGCCCGGAGGACGAGATCGCCCGGTTCCTGCTCGAGCTGAACGAGGACGAGTCGGTCACCGGAATCGTCCTCCAGCGCCCCCTCCCGCCCGGTCTGAACACCCGCCGGCTGCAGTCGAAGATCCACCCGGACAAGGACGTCGAGGGGCTGAACCCGGCGAACATGGGGTTCATCGTGATCGGCGAGCCGAAGCTCGTCCCGTGCACCGCCCTCGCCTCGATCCGCCTCCTCCTGTCGACCGGCCGCTCCCCGCGCGGCATGGACGCCGTCGTCATCGGTCACAGCGAGATCGTCGGGAAGCCGATCGCCTTCCTCCTCCTGAACCTCGAGGCGACCGTCACCGTCTGCCACGTCGCCACCCAGGACCTCGCCGAGCACACCCGCGACAAGGACGCCGTCTTCGTCGCCGTCGGCAAGCCCGGCCTCGTGACCGGCGACATGCTGAAGCCCGGCGCGATCGTCGTCGACATCGGCATCAACCAGGTCCCCCGACTCGACGACGCCGGCCGCCCGCTCTTCGACGAATCCGGCTCCCCCCGGCAGAAGGTCGTCGGCGACGTCGACTTCGAGAGCGCCTCGCAGGTCGCCGGCCACCTCACCCCCGTCCCCGGCGGCGTCGGCCCCGTCACCGTGGCGACGCTCCTCTCGAACGCCGTGACGGCGGCGAGGCTCCAGCATCGGGAGGAGCTGGGGGAAGTGACGTTCGAGCAAATCGTTTAGGGGAGCAACGAGAGCAAGGGAGAGCAGGGGAGAGCAAGGGAGAGGGCGCTCACGCGGAAGGATGTCGTCGACTTCGGACCCTCGCGTCAGCGCCATCCCATGGTCATCAACGGACGCCCCCTCTCCCATGGCGCTGACGCGTCGCCCCTCATGGACGCCAGTCCCCCGCGTCAGCGCATCCATCGGTCC
>JAUIEL010000068.1 GCA_030428825.1 bacterium | reverse complement strand
CGACCCTCGTGACGACCTGGCGAGCGGAGCGGCGAAGGCGCGGGACCGGAGCGCTCGACGTCTCGCTCGGGTCCGGAGCGATCGTCGCGGGCCGGGTCGTCGATCGGGACGGCACGCCGGTCGGCGGGGAACTCGTCACCGTCCGTCCGCCCGACCCGGCGGGCCGGCTCCCGCTCGAATGGCCGGCCGCCGCCACGGCGCCGGACGGCACCTACCGGGTCGAGCACGTTCCATCCGGCCCGAACGTGGTCGAGTCGAGGTCGTCTCGCCGAGAGATCCACACGAACGAGGGGGGCGCGACGACGGTCGACCTGGTCCTCGACCCGGCCTGACTCGCGCCACGGCCCGGGTCACGCGCGACCGTTCCGTTTCGGCGCGCTCCCGGCGCCCACCGCCGTCGCGCCTCCTCGCGACGACCCGAGGAGCCGAGAAACGCCGAACTGGCGAATCGTGCGGGGACCGCTAAGCTCTCCCCGTCGCTTGAGCGAGAGTGGCGGAATGGTAGACGCAGCGGATTCAAAATCCGCCGCCCTTCACCGGGCGTGTGGGTTCGAGTCCCACCTCTGGCACCAGGCGAATCCGCGCGCTAGAGTGCGCGGTCGATCGACGTGGGCCGTTAACTCAGTGGCTAGAGTGCCATCTTCACACGGTGGAAGTCGGAGGTTCAAATCCTCCACGGCCCACCACCTCACCTGACGCGACCCCGGACGGCGTGCGACCGTCCGGGGTCGCTTCGCGTCTCTCCCCGGCCCGCCTCACCCGAGCGCGGCGGCGAGCACGTCCGGGTACTTGAACGGGCTCGCGGTCTGGAACGCGACGACCCTCGCGTCGGCGGTCAGGACCCCCTCGTCGACGAGGCGGGGGAGGGCGGCGACGAGCGCGGCCCCCTCGGGGCAGAGGAGGAGCCCCTCGGCCGCGGCGGTGCGTCGGATCGCGTCGAGCATCGCGTCGTCGTCGACGGCGACGGCGCGGCCGTCCGAGCGGCGGATCTCCCGCAGCACCCACCAGTCCGCGAACGCCTTCGGCACCTGGAGGCCGGTCGCGATCGTCCGTCCGTCGGGCGTCGCCTCGCTCTCGTCGAGCCCCGCCTCGAACGCGGCGACGATCGGGGCGACGGCGCGGGCCTGGACCGCGATCATGCGCGGGCGGGCCGCGCCGATCAGGCCGACCGACTCGAGCTCGTCGAACGCCTTCGCCATCCCGAGGAGTCCGGTCCCGCCCCCGGTCGGGTAGAGGATCGCGTCGGGGAGGCCGCCGAGCTGCTCGAACAGCTCGTACCCCATCGTCTTCTTCCCGTCGAGGCGGTACGGCTCCTTCAGGGTCGAGACGTCGAACCCGCCGCCCGCCTCCTCCTTCATCCGGCGCGCGGCGTCGGCGATCGTCCCCTCGCCCTCGGTCACCTCGGCGCCGCACGCGCGCGTCTCGAGGCGGTTCGGCGCGGGGGAGTCGGACGGGAGCCAGACCGCGGCGTCGAGGCCGGCGCGGGCGGCGTACGCGGCGAGCGCGCCGGCCGCGTTGCCGGCGGACGGGGCGACGAGCCGCCGGGCGCCGCGGTCGCGGGCGGCGGTGACCGCGGCCGCGAACCCGCGCGCCTTGAACGATCCCGTCGGGTTCGTCCCCTCCTCCTTCATCGTCAGGCGGGGGAGGCCGAGCACGCGGCCGAGCCGATCGAGCGGGAGGAGCGGCGTGAACCCCTCGCCGAGGGTGACCGGCGGCGCCTCGCCGGCCGGGAGGACCTCCCGGTAGCGCCACATCGACCGCTCGCGCGCGGCGATCGATCCGCTGCGGAGCGCCTCGGCGAGGCCGGTCGGATCGTAGGCGGCGCTGAGCGAACGGCCGCACGCGGTGCAGACGGTCGCGAGCGCGGCCGGGTCGTGGGGGGCGTCGCACGACGCGCAGGCGAGGGAAACGAGCATCGCGCCGCGGAGGATACCTGTCCTCTGCGGGTCGGATCCGGTGCGAATCCGGAACATCGGCGCGCGCGGCCCGATTCGCGCCGAGAGAGCGTTCGGTTCCGGCCCCTCGCGTTGGCAGGATGGGGGTCCGCAACCGGGTGACGCACCGCGCAGGATCGGACTCGAACCTATCGGGACGCGAGGAGGGCCCGTGTTGTCTCCGAGAGCCGAGAACGAACGGTCGGTCGCCGGCGCGAGCGTCGGCACCCTGCTCCAGACCGCCCGCTCCGCCGCGTCGGGGCTGCTGGCGAGCGGAGTGGTCCACGAGTTCGCCAACCTCCTGACCGTGGTCGACGGGATGCGCCAGATGGCCGCCCTCGCCCCGGACTCCCCGCCGCAGGTGACCCTGCTCGACCAGCCGGCCGACCGGTGCGGCTCGATCGTCGAGGCGTTCCGCCACTTCTTCGGCGAGCGGGGGGAGCGGGTCGAGGCGTCCACGGCGGGGCTCGAGCTCGCCTCCCTGAAGGAGCTGCTGCGCGCGTTCCTCCGCGGACAGGCGGCGCGCGTCGAGGTCCAGGAGGCGGGGGGAGAGCTCCCGGTCGACGGGCGGCTCGGGGCGACGCTCCGGCCGGCGCTCCTCTGCGTCGTGCTGGGGCGGCTGGAGCGGGCGCGCGAGGCGGACGCGACGCCGTCGTGGGTCGGCCTGTCGGCCGAGCGGGACGCGGACGGCGGGGTGGCGTTCGTCGCGCACCTCGGCGGAGCGGAGGCGCTGTCGGCGCTCGAGCCGGTCGAGGGCGGCGGCGCGGACGACGCGTCGCTCGGGGATCGGGTCGAAGCGGTCGGTCGCGAGCTCGCGACGGCGCTCGGCGGGGAGGTCGAGGACGTCCCCTCGACGCGGCCGCCCGGGAGGCGGCTCCGGATCCGGATCCCGGCCTGAGCGTCCGGACGCGCCGCCGAGACTCTTCGTCTCAAGGCGCCGACCGGTACGATACGATTCCCCTTTCAACGGCTCCCCGAGAGGAGTCGTAACCGACGGGCGGGTCGTGATCTCCGGCCCGCTCCCCCGTTCCCGGAGCCCCCTCCCGATGAATCCTGCGCTGCGCGGTCCCGTCGTCCTTCTCGCCGTGGCCGGGCTCGTCCTCGCCTCCTGCGGCGGCATGGACGGTCCGCCCCCGCTCCAAGGCGACCACGAGTTCACGCTCGTCTACAGCCAGTCGAACTTCGGCAACATCGAGCCGTGCGCGTGCAACAACCGCACGACCGGCGGCTTCCCCCGCCGGTTCGCGTACCTCGAGGCGCAGCGGGCGGCCGGGAAGAAGCTCCTCGTCCTCGACTCCGGCGACTCGCTCTTCACCGAGAAGTACGTCAGCCCCGAGATGGCCGGGCAGACCCGGGCGAAGGCGGACGCGATCGCGGCGGCGTTCGCGAAGTCCGGCGTCGACGCGATGACCTTCGGCGAGCTCGACCTGCAGACCGGAGGGAATTACCTCAAGCGTCTCGTCGAGGAGCACGACCTCCCGATGGTCGCCGCGAACGTCAAGCTCCGGAAGTCGGGCGATCCGCTGTTCGAGCCGTACCGGATGATCTCGCTCGGGGACGTCAAGGTGGCGGTCATCGGGCTGGTCGCGCCCGAGGTGCGGCGCATCGTCAGCCAGACGAACGAGGAGGGGGCGACGATGACGACCCTCTCGAAGGAGCAGCACGTCTTCCTCGAGGACCTGTTCGAGGACAAGGACGTCGTGATCGAGGACCCGATCGAGGTCGCGCGCGAGGTCGTGGCGGACGTCCGCGGCGAGGCGCACGTCGTGATCGTCCTCTCGCACATGTCGCCCCGGATGACGAAGGAGTTCGCGGCGTCGGTGACCGGCGTCGACGCGATCGTCGGCGGCCACATGCCGTCGAACCAGCCGAAGTACGAGATCCCGGCCGGCGTCCTCGTGCTGAGCACGCCGATGAACGGGACGGTGCTCGGCGTCGTCGACTTCGACGTGAGGAACGGCGGTCTCGTCTTCCAGGACCGGACCGAGGTCGAGTCGTTCCGCGAGCGGCTGCCTAGGCTCGAGGCGCTCCGCGACACGATCGTCGGCCGGCACGGCACCGACGTCCCGGAAGAGATCGAGGCGACCGACCTGGAGTCGGCGAACAACCTCCGCCTCCTCGGCGCGACCATCCCGGACGTCGAGCGCGCGATCGCCGAGGCGGACGCCGAGCCGGTCTCGTACTTCGTCCACTCCCACGTCACGCTCGACGGGCAGGAGTACCCGGACCACCCGGAGATGTCGGATCTCGTCCGGAGCTACCGCCGCGGCCTGGCCGACCTCTACACCGACGCGGCGGCCGAACCGAACCCCGCCATCGTCCCCGCGGCCGGCGCGCAGGCGTACGTCAAGGACGTCGAGTGCATCAAGTGCCACCGCCCGCAGTACGAGTTCTGGCAGAACACGTTCCACGCGCGGGCGTGGCAGACCATGCTCGACTACGAGGCGCAGTACGACCTCGAGTGCATCGTCTGTCACACCGTCGGCTACATGGCGCCGGGCGGCTTCGACCGGCCCGATACCGTCGCCGGGTACGAGAACGTCCAGTGCGAGAGCTGCCACGGACCGGGGAGCTTCCACCTCGACGGCATCAGCTTCCTCGACGCGTCGAAGATCGACGGGGACGCGGTTCGCATGGACTGCGAGCGGTGCCACAACAACGAGCACTCCCCCGAGTTCCAGCGCGAGACGTACGTCTCCCGCGTGTCGTGCCCGCCGATCGACCCGAACGAGCCGCTCGTCCGGGGCGCGCTCGGCCTGGCCCGCCAGGGGATCGAGAAGTCGCTGGCGAAGCCGGACGCCGTGCCGCGATTCTTCCAGGCGGCGATCGACCTCGACCTCCGGCTCGGGAACCACGAGCAGGCGCTGCGCCTTGCGAAGACCGCCCTGGAGAAGTTCCCCGGCCACGAGAAGCTGAGCGTCGGCGCCGCCTGGGCGCTCGACGGGCTCGGGAGGACCCAGGAGGCGATCGACCTGCTCGCCGAGGTGTACGACGCGAGGGACCCGCAGCCGCTCGTCCTGAAGGAGATGGCCCGCCTCTTCCTCCACGGGGACGATCGCGGCGCGCGCGACCCGCAGTCGGCGCGGGTCTGCATCGAGCACGCGCTCGGGAGCTTCGGCGCGAAGGACCCGGCGTGGAACCTCCTCCACGCCGAGCTGCTGTACGCCGAAGGGAAGCTCGACGACGCGGTCGCCGAGATCGAGCGGGTCGTCGACAAGATGCAGATGCGGACGTCGCCGTACACCGACCGGCTCGAGGCGTGGACCGCCGAGCAGCGGGCGCGGCGCGAGGTCCGACTCCCGCCGCCGATGGCCGGACGGTAGGGGGTCAGCGGCCCTCGGACTCCTCGGCGTCGCCGGTCGCGGCGTCGGGGATCGCCGCCCGAATCTCCTCCCACCACTCCGCGATCTGCTCGCGCAGGTCCTCGGGGAAGAGCGGCGTGACCCGCGTCACCACCCACGCCGAGGCGCGCGCGGAGTGCGAGCGCGCCAGGGCGTCCTGCAACGGCTCGACCCCGCGGAGATGGGAGAGGAGGAGGACGGCGACGACGACGATCGCGCCCGCCTTCACCGCGCCGAACAGGCCGCCGAGGAGCCGGTCGTACGACTGCAGCTTCAGGCGCGCGAGCCCGCCCCGGAGGAGGTGGGCGAGGATCGTCCCGACGACGAACGTCCCGAGCGCGATGGCGAACCAGGCGAGGGCGCGGGCCGCGACGTCGGTCACCGCGAACTCCCGATCGATCCAGACCGCGAGGCCGGGCGAGAAGAGGCGCGCGAGCACGATCGAGGCGACGAGCGTGGCGAGCCGGACCGCCTGCCAGACGAACCCGCGCACGAGCCCGACGATCGCCTGGTAGGCGACCAGCAGCAGGGCGGCGAGGTCGACGGCGCCGAGGTCGAGGAGGGCGCTCAGGGGGCCTCTCCCTCCCGAGGCTCGGGGGCGGTCGAGAAGAGGGTCTTCTGACGCGCCGACACGCCCTCGAGGAGGTCGTGGACCTTCTCGAACAGGTCGGCCAGCTCGACCGGCTTCGGCACGAACGGGTTGCCGTGCTCGCGGAGGAACCGCGCCAGCTCGTCGTTCAGGGTGTCGCCGGTCAGGAAGACGACCCGCCGCGCGAGACCGGGGTCGAAGCGGGCGACGCGGTCGTGGAACTCGATCCCGTTCAGTCCCGGGCGGTGCAGGTCGGAGACGATGACGTCGACGCTGTTCCGGCCGAGGAAGCGGAGCGCGGCGTCGCTCCGGTCGAACGCGGTCACGGCGTTGCCGGTCCGCTCGAACGCCTCGCGGAGGAGCGACCGGCAGACCGGATCGTCCTCGACCACCATGATCCGGCGCCCGCGGACGCGCGCCGCCTTCTTCGCCCGCCGGGCGGGGCGCGGCTTCGCCGTCGATCGGTACACCTTGAACGTCATCAGGAACGACGCCCCCGCGTCCGCCTCCACGAGCTGGATCGACGCCTGCTGCTGGCGGAGGATCTCGCGGCAGAGCGCGAGGCCGAGGCCGGTCCCCTGCCCCTCGTCCTTCGTCGTGAAGAACGGCTCGAAGATCCGCTCCCGGAGCTCCTCCGGGACGCCGGGGCCCGTGTCCCGCAGGACCAGGGTGGCGGTCTCCTCCGCGGCCGAGGCCTCGATCGTGATCCGGCCCCCGTGATCGGCGGCGTACATCGCCTGCTCCGAGTTCCCGATCAGGTTCACGAACACCTGGAGGAGCTGGTGCGCCTCGCCGTGGACCGGCGGGAGGTCATCGGGGATCCCGACGTGCACCGAGACGTTCTTCACCCGGAGGTCGTGGCTCTTCAGGTCGAGCGCCTTCCGCAGGACCTTCCAGAGCTCGACGCGGCCCGGCTTCGAGGGGCGGCGCCGGCTGAAGTCGAGCAGGTTCCGGACGATCCGGCTGGTCCGGATCGCCTCCCCGTACACCTTCTCGACCTGCGAGCGGACGTCGCGCTCCAGCTCGCGCATCAGGAGGAGCTGGGAGTAGCCGATGATGCCGGAGAGCGGGTTGTTGATCTCGTGGACGATGCCGGAGATCAGCCGCCCGGCGGACGCGAGCCGGGTCAGGTTCAGGCACTCGGCCCGCGCGCGGAGGAGGTCGGTCACCTCGTGGAGGAGGACGAGGGTCTTCACCTCCGACGGGTCGTCCCCGACGCCGGGGACCCGGACCGTCCGGACGCGGCGGGACGAGAGCGCACCGGTCGGCCCGACGACGCCCCGGACGTCCGTCCCCGCGTCGGGGAGGGGCGGGAAGACCTCGTCGAACGCGCGGCCGACCACGACCGACGGATCAAGGTCGAGCGCGACGGGCGCCGCGTCGCCGACCGCCGTCACGACACCCGACGCGTCGACGGCGACCGCCGGCCATCGCCGGCAGAGTTCCTGCATGTACGGGTCGGGTGAGATCATCCGGACCCGGGCCGGGCGCGCCGACCCATCCCTTCCCAATCGCCGAGCGGACACCCGATCCGGAGGCGAGCCCCCCCCGCACCGAACCGAGCGCGGGCCAACCGTAAGCTGCTGTCGGGGCCGAACGCAAGCCGGATTCGTCGGTCCCTTCCGGACATGCGGCCGGATGGGTCGAACTTGGAACGAACCGGGGTGGATCGCACCGCTTGACACCCCTCCGTCACCGGGTAGAAGGGTCGTCTTCCTCGCGCCGAGAACCAGCGGATCCGCCCCGAGCATGCCGACCATTCGCTTCGAGTGTCCTTACTGCGGAGAGCCGTTCTCGGACTCCGACGACATCGACTACATCCGGTCGTACCAGACGTGTCCGTCGTGCGAGGCGTCGCTCGACGAGGACGACCTGGAGGATCTCGACTCGATCGACGAGGAGTCGGACGGCGAGGACGAAGAGGATCTCGGCGGGGGGTACGACGGCGGCGACGACGACGACGACGATATGATGGGGGACGACGACGACGGCGACGACGACGACGACGACGACGGCGACTACGATGACGACGAGGAGTTCGACGAAGACGACTGATCCGGCCCGGCCCGCGCCGGCCCCCGGCCTCCTCCTCCTCTCCCTCCTCGCCGCGCTCGCTCCCGCGTCGCCCCTCCTCGCGCAGATCAACCCGAAGGAGCCGCCGCTCCCCGGCGAGCCGTTCATCCCCGACCAGCCGGTCGAACCGGACCTCCCGCTCGAGGGGGAGTCCGGCCGCGCGATCGACCCCGACCTCCTCGACTCGGGACGGCGCATCGGCGACCTCGTCCCGGTCGCGCACGAGCGGATCGCCTGGTCGGCGCGCGCCGACGCGAACCTCGCGTCCGGACCGGTCGTCTGCGGGCGGGGCGTGCTGGTCGGGACGGTGACCGGGCACGTCCAGCTCCTCGACGCGGGACGCGGGACCGAGGTCTGGCGGACGCGCGTCGGGCCGCCGATCACCGTCCGGCCCGGAGTGCTCGACGACCGCGTGCTCGCGCTCGACGCGATCTCGGGGATGAACGTCCTCGAGCTGGGGGCGGGGGGCGTGCTCCGCACCGTGCCGATGCCGGACGGGGACGTGGTCGATCGGATCGCGCCGTTCGAGGAGCTCGTCGCCGTCGCCACGCGCGCGGGGATCGTCGTGCTGCTCGAGCGGGAGTCGCTCCGGGTCGTGTCGCGGACCCGCGTGCCCGGCTCTCCGGCGACCGCGCCGATCGTCGTCGGCGACCACGCGATCGTGGCGCTCGCCGCGACCGGCCTGCACGCCGTCCGGACCCGCGACGGGCGCGCGGCGTGGACGCGGCCGATCGCGGGCGGCGTGAACGGCGCGCCGGTCCACGTGCGGACCCCGGACGGCCTCGACCGGATCGTCGTCGCCGGGGCCGCCGCCGGCGTGGTGGCGGTCGACGCCGCGACCGGGCGCGAGGTCTGGCGGCATCGCGAGGCCGGGGCTCCGATCGGCCTCGCCGCACCGGAGGGACGACTGCTGGCCGTCTTCGCCAGCCGCCGGCTGGTCGAGCTCGAGCCGTCCCGCGGCGGCGCGCTGCGGGGCGTCGCCCTCGGGGGCGTCCCGTCGTTCGCGCCGACGGTCGGCGCCCGCGGGGTCCTCGTCGCCCGGGCGAACGGGGTCCTCGAGCTGTTCGACGACGAGCTGCGTCGCGGCGATCGGATCGAGCTGCGCGGCGCGCTCGCGGGACCGCCGGCCGTCTCCGGTTCGACGGCGTACGTCGGCCTGAAGCGGCGCCTCGTCTACCGCGTGCGGCTCGACTGAGCGCGTCTCAGCGGCCGAAGCCGCGCCGTCGGCGGACGACGACGAAGAGGTCGCCGCCGGCGCCCGAGTCGTCCTCCCAGCCTCCCTCCACCTCGACGAACGTGACGTCGTCCTCCAGCGGCGGCAGCGGGACCTCGAACGCGTCCTCGCCCAGCCGGACGGTCAGGGCGCGCGGGGGCTCGGCGCCGGGGCGGGCGGAGACGGACGCCTCGATGAAGAGGTCGCCGCCGACGTCGGTGACGCCCGGCTCGACCACCTCCCCGAACCGGTAGAACGTCCGATCGAACGGGAGCCCCTTCCTCCGCCGCTCGTTCATCTCCTCGACCGCGTCCTCGTCGGCGAGGTCGAGCACGCCGGCCCGGTCCTCGAAGTGATGGCGGAGCTCGTGCAGGATCGTCTCCTCCACCTCGAACGGGACGTCGAACGAGGGGTCGCGCGAGGCCACGGCGACGAACGACCCGTAGTACAGGACGATCGTGGAGATCAGGGGGGCCTCGGCGAGGCCGGCGGTGCGGTGGACGCACTCGCCGAGCGTGAAGTAGTCGTCGATCGCGGGGTGGCGGCGCGCCTCGTGTTCGAGCACGAGGCCGTCGATGTCCTCGCGGAACTGCTCGGGGACGCGATCGAACACGTCGATCGCGAGTCGCTCGAATTCCGAGAAGCTCGGGAGTCGGTCCATCGGCTCCGCTACGATACCGGTTCGCATCTCACGTCGAACGACGGACGGAGGGAACCGTGGCGCCGACGCTCCCCGCATCCAAGCTGAAGCCCCTCATCGAGGCCGACAGGATCCACGAGGAGGTGTTCCGGCTCGCGGCGCGCATCGAGGAGGAGTACCGGAACAAGCCGCTCACGGTCCTCGGGGTCCTGAAGGGGAGCGTCTTCTTCCTCGTCGACCTGATCCGGCTGCTGCGGATCCCGCTCCACCTCGAGTTCATCCGCGCGTCGTCGTACGGCGACGGGACGGTGTCGAGCGGGAACGTCATCCTCGGCCAGCTCGAGGCGAGCCTCGAGGGGCGGCACGTGCTGGTCGTCGACGACATCCTCGACTCGGGACGCACGCTCCACGCGATCGTGCAGGAGGTGAAGCAGGGGAACCCGGCGTCGGTCCGGACCTGCGTCCTCGTCGACAAGGAGACCGACCGCGCGGTCGACCACGAGGCGGACTACCGGGCGTTCCGCATCCCCGAGGTGTTCATCGTCGGGTACGGCCTCGACTACGCCGAACAGCACCGGAACCTGCCGTACATCGCCTCGCTCGACGACCCGTCCGTGCTCGAGCAGGACGAGGAGGCGGCGGGGGACGCATGACCGCGGGCGGGGAGGGGCAGGCGCGGCTCGCCCTCTGCGAAGGCGTGCGGACGCCGTTCGTCCGTTCGTTCGGGAAGTTCCTGGGCGCGACGGCGGACGACCTGGCGCGCGCGGTCCTGGTCGAGGTGATCGACCGGTCGGGGATCGATCCGGGCCGCCTCGACGAGGTGATCCTCGGCTGCGCGGGCCAGCCGGTCCGGGCGATGAACATCGCCCGCGTCGCCGCGCTCCGGGCCGGCGTCCCGAACCACGTCCCCGCGGTGACCGTCCATCGGAACTGCGCCTCGGGGATCGAGGCGATCGCGGGCGCCCTCCGACGGGTGCGGGCCGGCGAGGCCGAGCTCGTGCTCGCCGGGGGGACCGAGTCGATGTCCGACGCCCCGTTCCAGCTCACGCCCGAGGCGGGGCGGAAGCTGGTGCGCGCGTTCGGCGCGAAGGGGCTCCTCGCGCGGCTCTCCCTCCTGCGAAAGCTCCGCGTGAAGGAGCTCTTCCCCCGCGAGACGCTCCGGGCCGCGCTGACCGACCCGATCAGCGGCCTCCTGATGGGGGACACGGCGGAGGTGCTGGCGCGCGAGTACGACATCTCCCGCGAGGCGCAGGACGCCTACGCGGCGGAGAGCCAGCGGCGGGCGGTCGAGGCGCGCGAGCGGGGCGTCTTCGCCGAGGAGTCGATGCCGTTCCTCGTCCCGCCGGCGTTCCGGAAGGTCGTGGACCAGGACGACGGCGTCCGCTCCGATTCGACCCCCGAGCGGCTGGCCCGGCTGCGGCCGGTGTTCGATCGGCGGTTCGGGACGGTCACCGTCGGAAACGCCTGCCAGATCACCGACGGCGCGGCCGCGCTCCTGACCGCGTCGCCGCGCGCGGTCGAACGGGACGGCCTGCCGGTCGTGGCGTGGGTGAACGACGTCGTGACCGTCGGCTGCGATCCGCGCCGGATGGGGCTCGGACCGGCGGTGGCGATCCCGAAGCTCCTCGCGAAGCACCGCCTCGAGCCCGGCGACGTCGCGGTCTGGGAGATCAACGAGGCGTTCGCGGTGCAGGTGCTCGCCTGCCTGAAGGAGCTCGGCGACGCGGCGCCGCCCCGTGACCGACTGAACGTCCACGGCGGCGCGATCGGTCTCGGCCATCCGGTCGGCGCGACCGGGATCCGGATCGTCTGGACGCTCGCGCTCGAGCTGCGGCGGCGCGGGGCGCGGTACGGCGTCGCGTCGCTCTGCGTCGGCGGCGGCCAGGGGGCGGCGGTCCTGCTCGAGAACCCCGCGGCGGGAGGCGACGCATGAGCGGCCCGGCGGCGGTGCGGATCGAGATCGACGACGGCGTCGCCCGGGTCGTGCTCGACGTCCCGGACGCGTCGATGAACGTCCTCTCGGTCGCGGTCCTCGAGGAGCTCGACGAGGCGGTCGCGAGCGCGGCGGCGCATCCGGGCGTCCGCGCGATCGTCCTCTGCGGCGGGAAGGAGAGCGGGTTCTGCGCCGGCGCCGACGTCGACGGGATCGCCGACTGCCGCGACCGCGAGGAGGGGCGTCGGGCGGCGGCGTTCGGGCAGGAGGTGTTCGGGCGGATCGAGCGGGCGAGCGTGCCGGTGGTGGCGGCGGTGCACGGACCGTGCCTCGGCGGAGGGCTCGAGATGGCGCTCGCCTGTCGCGGCCTGATCGCCTCGCACGAGCCGAAGACGCGCCTCGGGCTGCCGGAGGTGCTGCTCGGGATCGTCCCGGGCTTCGGCGGCACCCAGCGGCTGTCTCGTCGGGTCGGCGTGGCGAAGGCGCTCGACCTGATCCTGACCGGCCGGATGCTCTCCGCGAAGCGGGCGCTCTCGGCGGGGGTGGTCGACGACATCGTCTGCCCGTTCAAGCTCGACGAGGAGGCGCGCCGGTACGCGCTCGAGCTCGCGGGCGGCGGGACGCGACGGAACGAGAAGCGGCGCGGCGGCTGGATGCGCTGGCTCGACCGCGGGCCGCTCCGATCGTTCGTGCTGGCGAAGGCGCGGCGGGACGTCGAACGGCGGACCCGCGGCGTGTTCCCCGCGCCGCTCCGCGCGATCGAGCTGATCGACCGGGCGTTCGAGCCCGACCGTTTCGGCGGCTACCGGGCCGAGGCGGAGGCGGTGGGGGAGCTGCTCGAGCTCGACGTCACCCATCACCTCGTCGACCTGTTCCGGCGGCGCGAGGCGCTCCGGAAGGCGGCGGGCGACACCGCCGGCGTCGGCGCCGGGGACGTCGCCCTCGTGGTGGGAGCCGGCGTGATGGGGGCGGCGATCGCGAGGGCGTTCCTGAAGAAGGGGGTCGAGGTCCGCCTCGTCGACGTCTCGGCCGAGTCGCTCCGGAAGGGGGTCGAGGGGATCGCGGCCGCGTCCGCGCGCGACGTCCGGCGGGGGCGGATCGGCCGGCACGAGGCGGGGCGCGCGCTCGACGGGCTGCGGCCGGGGGTCGGGCTCGAGGCGATCGCGCGCTCGACGCTCGCCGTCGAGGTCGTCGTCGAGCGCGAGGACGTGAAGGCGGACGTCTTCCGACGCCTCCGCGAGGCGCTCCCGAAGTCGGCGCCGCTCTTCACCAACACGTCGTCGATCCCGATCACCCGCATCGCGGAGTCGGTCGAGGACCCGGGCCGGGTCGTCGGCCTCCACTTCTTCAACCCGGTCGATCGGATGCCGCTGGTCGAGGTCGTCGTCGGCGAGCGCTCCGACGAGGCGACGGTCCGGCGCGCGGTCGCCGTCGCGCGCGACCTCGGCAAGGTGCCGGTCGTCGTCAAGGACTCGCCCGGGTTCCTGGTGAACCGCGTCCTGGCGCCGTACCTCGCCGAGGCGCTCCTCCTCCTCGAGGACGGGGTGGCGCCGGCGGACGTCGACGACGCGATGCGGGACCTCGGCTTCCCGATGGGGCCGCTGCGGGTGCTCGACACGGTCGGCCTCGACGTCGCCGGTCACGTCGCGGAGAGCCTCGCGCCGCTGTTCGAGGGGCGCTCCGGCGACCCGCGGATCGGCGGGGTGCTGGTCGAGAAGGGAGAGCTGGGCGAGAAGTCCGGTCGGGGCCTGTTCCTGAAGAAGGGGCGCCGGCGGGTCCCGTCGCCGTCCCTCGACGCCCGCCTGGAGGAGGCGCGGCGGCGGCGCGGTCGGGGGACGGTCCGGGTCGAGCCGGCCGAGGTGCGGGACCGGCCGTTCCTGCTGATGCTCGCCGAGTCGGCGCGGGCGTTCGCGGAGCGGCTGGTCGACGACCCCCGCGACTTCGACGCGGCGATGGTGTTCGGGACCGGGTTCCCGCCGAACCTCGGGGGACCGCTCCGCGAGATCGACCGGCGCGGCGCCGCGGCGGTGGTCGAGCGGCTGCGGGAGCTGTCGGCTCGGTACGGACCTCGGTTCGCGCCGGGGGACGACCTCGTCGATCGCGCGGACTCCGGGGAGCCCTTCCATCCGCGCGAACCGGCGTCGTGATCGCTATGATCGTGCGCGCCCCGACCCCCTGATCGAGAACCGGAGTCCTCTCCCATGAAGTCGCGCGCATTCGTCGCGCTCGCCGCCCTCGTGGTGTCGGCGACCCTCCCCGAAGCCCGCGCCGACGTCCTCACCGTCGGCCCGTCCCAGAAGATCCAGGACGCGATCGACCTCCTCCTGATCAACAGCGACCCGACGGACACGATCCGGGTCGCCCCCGGCACGTACTCCGAGTCGCTGGTGATCGACTTCTCGGGGACGAACCAGACCGGCCTGACGATCGTCCGGCTCCAGAACCAGCGTCCCATCGTCACCGGCGGCATCCTGGTGCGCGACGCGTTCCGGGTGACGCTCTCCGGCCTCCGCGTCGACTCGCCGCACGGCGACCAGAACGCGGCGATCCGGGTCCGCGATTCGTCGGCGGTGGCGATCGATCGTTGTTCCGGTTTCGGGGGCGACGACGGCGGCCTCGACGCCCAGGGTTCGTTCGAGGTCGTGGTGCTCGACTCCGACTTCGTCGGGATGGACGAGACGTCCGGCGAGGGCGGCTACGGCGTGCGGATCGTCGGCGGCTGCGCGCACTTCCTGAACGACGTCGAGGCGTCGAACAACGAGACCCACGGCTTCTTCGTCGAGGCGGACGAGGTCGAGATGAAGAACCTCCTCGCCACCGGGAACGGCGGCGGGAGCGAGACCGGCGGCATCTACGTCGAGGGCCAGGGGAACGTGCTGAACAAGTGCGAGGCGAAGGACAACGACGGCTACGGAGTGCACGTCGTCGGGTCGTGCGAGGTGAAGAAGTGCACCGTCAACGCGAACGACGGGACGGGCGTCCGGGTCGGCGAGAGCGGGGGCGCGACCATGCACGGCGGCTCGGTCGAGAAGTGCACCATCAAGAAGAACGGCGGCAACGGCGTCGTGGTCCGCGAGGAGCACCGCGGGCTCCGGATCTCCGGGAACAAGATCGTCGAGAACGGCGGCTCCGGCGTCCGGCTGGTGGGGGACGCGAACCACGTGACCGGCAACAAGATCAAGGACTCGAAGTCCGGGTCGGACGGCGGGCACGGCGTGCTGGTGACCTCGGCCTCGCGCCGGAACTGCA
>JAUIEL010000067.1 GCA_030428825.1 bacterium | reverse complement strand
CCGCCTCGGTCCAGCCCATGAAGCGGAGCATCATCTCGCCCGACAGAATCACCGAGCCGGGGTTCACCTTGTCCTGGCCGGCGTACTTCGGCGCGGTGCCGTGGGTCGCCTCGAAGATCGCGTGGCCGGTGTCGTAGTTGATGTTCGCGCCGGGGGCGATGCCGATCCCGCCGACGCACGCCGCGAGCGCGTCGCTGATGTAGTCGCCGTTCAGGTTCATCGTCGCGATGACGCTGTACTCCGCGGGGCGGGTGAGGATCTGCTGCAGGAACGCGTCGGCGATCACGTCCTTCACCACGATCTTCCGCCCGCCGGCGTCGATCTGCTGCCACGGCCCGCCGTCGAGATCGGTCGCGCCGAACTCCTCCTTCGCCGTCGCGTATCCCCAGTCGCGGAACGCCCCCTCGGTGAACTTCATGATGTTCCCCTTGTGGACGAGCGTCACGCTGTCCCGCCCCTCGTCGATCGCGTATCGGATCGCGGCCTTGACGAGCCGGCGCGTCCCCTCGCGGGAGATCGGCTTCACGCCGAGGCCGGTGGAGGCGGGGAAACGGATCTTCTCGAACCGCTCCGGGAAGTGTTCCTGCAGGAGACCGAGCATCCGCTTGGCGTCGTCGGTCCCCTCCTCGAACTCGATGCCGGCGTAGATGTCCTCCGCGTTCTCGCGGAAGATCACCATGTCGGTCAGGTCGGGCCGCTTCACCGGGCTCGGCACCCCCTCGAACCAGCGGACCGGCCGGAGGCAGGTGTAGAGGTCGAGGATCTGCCGCAGCGCCACGTTCAGCGAGCGGATGCCGCCGCCGACGGGGGTCGTCAGCGGTCCCTTGATGCCGACCAGGTAGGTGCGGAACGCGTCGAGCGTCTCGTCCGGGAGCCAGCTCCCGGTCTGCTCGAACGCCTTCTCTCCGGCCAGGACCTCCTTCCAGGCGATCTTCCGCGACCCGCCGTACGCCTTCTCGACGGCGGCGTCGAAGACCCGCACCGACGCGGCCCAGATGTCCGGGCCGGTGCCGTCCCCCTCGATGAACGGGACGATCGGCTGGTCGGGGACGTTCAGTCCGGAGTCGGTCTTGGTGATCGGATCGGCCATCGGGTGGAACCTCGTCGTCGAGTCGGTCGGACGTGCGGTCGCGAACCGTCCATCCTACCGTCCGGGGAGCGCCGGGGGAGTCGAAGCCTCAACCGGAGACGCGCCGGAGCCCGAACACCTCCACGTCGACGCCGGGCGCGTAATGGACGAACTCGGGCCGGCCGTCGGGCGCGGGGAGCCCCGCCGCGGCGAGGAGGGTGTCGTCGAGCGCGTCGACGGTCGCCGCGTGCGCGGGGTACGGCGCGTGGTGGACCTGCCCCTCCCGGATCGTCCCGCCGCGCTCCACGAACAGGAGGTACCGCTCGAGGAGGAAGTGCTCGCGACTCCCCGGCGCGGACGGCCCGAGCGGTGCTCCGGGGACGAGCGTCAGGTCGAGCGCCCCCGGTCGGCTCGGTCGGCGCGACACGTACCGGATCGCCTCCGCCCGACGGTCGAGCTCCATCCGGGCGTGGACGTACGGCAGCCCCCAGCCGACGCGCGCCGCCACGACGGCGGCGAGGTTCGAGGCGTCGAGCGAGAAGAACCAGACGCCGGGACGCCCGCGGTGGACGACGTACGTCCGGACGTTCGTCTCGAGGAACGAGAGGGCGACCGGCGGCGGCCACCACGACGGCCGGACCCCCTCCATGGCGAACGGCACCAGACCGACCGCCGCCCGACCGTCGAGGAGGTCGAGCTCGAGCGCGGCCGGGACGTGCGGACGCACGACCTCCGGCGGGAAGGTCCAGTGGAGGAAGGCGAGGCTCCGCCAGCGCTGGGCGCCGGCCGCGTGGCGGGCGGGGCGGCGGGTCGGCGCGATCCGGTCGACCGTCTCGATCACGTCGCCACACGCGGGCGGCGGGGAGGGACGAGCACGAGCGTCGCCACGATCAGGAGCGTGAAGAGGAGATAGATCACGGTCATCGCCCCCTCGTCGACCTCGACGAACAGGATCTCTTCCGCCCAGCGGCCGACGAACGACCGGTCCTCGCCGTAGACGATCCCCGCCTCCCGCTTCAGGTCGCGCTCCCACGTCGTGAGCGGACACTCCACGCCGCAGACGGCCTCCGTCGCCACGACCGCCATCATCAGGAGGTGGACGAGCCGCAGCCAGAAGTTCCGGACCCAGGACCACCCCGCCAGCCGGCCGATCAGCACGAGCGGCACCATCAGCACCACGAACGCGACGTACGCGAGATGGAGGACGACGACGACGTCGGCGAGGAGGGCGGGGCTCATCGAGGTCGATGATACGATCCGCGGGAACGGACGCCCGTCCGAACGCGTTTCCGGACGGAACGCGTTCTCGAAAGCCGCCCCGGGGGGACCCATGCTCCGCCTCCTCTCCCGCGCCTCGGCGCTCGCCCTCGTCTCGTGCACCGTCCTTCCGAACGACCCGCCGCCCTCCGAGCTGCAGGCGCGCGCGGACGCGGTGGCGTCGCGCGTGGCCCGCATCCGCGACCTCGAGCAGCGGCGCTCGGTCCCGGCCGCCCGCCAGAGCAAGGCGGAGCTCCACGAGGTGTTCGACGTCGAGATCGAGGAGGAGTGGCGCGACAGCGGCGCCGGCATGGAGCGGGCGATGAAGGCGTTCGGCCTGATGCCGCCGGACCTCGACCTGAAGCCGTTCCTCGGCGAGTTCTACCGGGAGAGCGTCGGCGGCTACTACGACCCGGAGGAGGAGCGGTTCTTCGTCATCGCGGACGACGCGGCGGCGACGGCCGAGGGGGAGGACGACTTCGACGACGACGAGCCGGGGATCGACGAGGACGACGCCGCGGAGGAGTTCGTCCTCGCCCACGAGCTGACGCACGCGATCGACGACCAGGCGTTCGACTTCGACCGGATCGACGAGGAGCACGACTTCGACGACGACCGGGCGCTGGCGTTCTCGTCGCTCGTCGAGGGGTCCGCGATGGAGGGGGGCGTCGAGTACATCCTCGACCGCGGCGGCCTGCCGATGTCGTCCGCGGGGCCGTTCCTCTCCCCGCTGATCGGCCTCCTCTCCGGCCTCTCCCCCGCCCGGATCGACGAGCTCACGAACGACCTCGAAGACGACCAGGCCGCCGTGATGCGCCGCGCGCCGCCGATCCTGAAGTACTCGCTGACGTTCCCGTACGTCCAGGGGTGGGCGTTCACCAACCGGCTCCGCTCGGAGTTCGGCTGGGCCGCCGTCGACGCGGCGTACGCCGACCCGCCGGACTCGACCGAGCAGATCCTCTTCCCCGAGCGGTACGTCGACCGCCGCGACTTCCCGGTCCGCGTGTCGCTCCCCGCCCCGCCGAACGGCTGGCGCGCGGTGACCGAGGAGACGCTCGGGATGTTCACGCTCCGCGTGCTGCTCGGGACGCGGCTCGACCGGGAGGCGATCGAGGTCGCCGACGCGTGGGACGGCGACCGATACGCGGTCTGGGAGACGCCGGCCGGGGACGCGATCGGGTTCGTGTCGGTCTGGGACCACGAGGGCGGGGCGTCCGACTTCGAGAAGACGTACCGCACGCTCCTCGTGACGCGGGTCGGCGCGGACGAGAGCTGGTCGGTCGAGCGGCGGGACGACGTCGTCGCGGTGGTCCAGGGCGCGCCGCGCGGGACGGCGGACGACGCGGTCCGCCACCTCCTCGACGGGGCGACGCTCGAGCGGCACCCGGACGACGCCGCGCCGGACCGCTGGTACTGGAAGGCGCTCCGGTTCCCCGTCGCGCTCCGCCCGCTCGACCGGGTCTGGGAGGCGCACCTCCTCGGCGGGCTCGCCCTCGACACGAGGATCCACGGCGACGGCTACCGCCTCAGCCTCCTCTCGCGGCTCGCGCTCTTCGCCGAGAACAACCCGGACCGGACCGCGTTCTGGACCGCGCTCGGCCTGATCGGCTTCACCCGCGATCGCACGATCGACTCGACGTTCGCGCGGATCCCGTTCGCCTTCTCCTGGCACGGCCGCGGGGACGGCGACGAGCGGCGCATGGCGTGGACGATCGGGCCGTCCGGGCTGTTCGAGTACGAGAACCTGGCCGGGGCGAAGGAGCTCGACCTGATCTGGGGCTGGCTGGCGCGCGTCCGATGGGGCGACGAGAGCCGGGACGGCGACCGTCTGCGCGTCCTGTTCGTCCCGATCCCGGGGGTCTGAGACCGCGCGGGGGCGCGCGGCGGGCGGCGCCGGCGCGGTCCCGAATCCGGATTCCGTCGAAACCGCGGGCCGCCGCCGCGACGCGGATCGGGGGCGGCTTCCCCCCGGCCGCCGGGGTCCGGCCTCCGGTCGGGCCCCGTCTCGTCGGATACGATCGTCCCCCGAGCGCCCCCCGGAGCCGCCCATGTCCGAGCCTGCCCGCCCCCTCCCGCTCGTCCTCGCCCTCCTCCTGGCGGGCGCCGCGTTCGCGCCCGCCGCCGGCGCCGGCCCGCTCGGCGACCCGTGGCCGGCCGGTCTCGGAGGCGCGGGGCCGTTCACCCGGACCGTCGTCGGCCAGTTCACCTACGACCGGGTCCCCGACGCCTGCGTGCTGAAGGGGGGCGAGGCGGTCCTCGCCTACGGACCGGGCGTCTATCGCGCCTACGCGGTCGTCGCGACCGACGTGGCGGACGTGGCGCGGTTCACCCGCACCGGCGCCGGGTCGGTCGACCGCATCCTGACGGTCGGCGGCGACGGGCTCGTCGCGCACACGCTCCGGACCACGGGGGTGTCGTTCCTCGCGGAGACGCTCGACGCGGGATGGGCGACGGTCGTGCGCCTGCGGAGCGCGAACGTCGACGGCGTCGGCGGCCAGGACGTCGTCGGCCTCGACGGAGACGGGGTGACGTTCCGGCGGCTCACCGCCTCGACGCCCGGCGGCCTCCCCGACGTCGCCCTCCCGTCGTTCGTGGCGCCGCACCCGGTGACCGAGTTCGAGTTCGTGCAGTGGGACCTCGACCCGGCCCTCGAGCTGGCGTGCCTGTCGACCGTCGGACTCGAGGTGTTCGACGACGACGGCGCGCCGCTCTTCCTCGAGGGCGGCGCCCCGGCCGGCGGCGTGCTGGCCGCGTTCCGCCAGGCCGACCGCGCGACCGAACGGCTGGCGTGGATCAGCGCCGCGTCCCCCGGCTCGAACGCCGTCTTCGTGGTCTGCGACGCGTCCGGTACCGAGTTCGTCGACCTCCTCGCGCCGATCGGCCCGGCCGGGATCGCCGCGTTCGACGTGAACGGCGACGGGCACGACGACCTCGCGATCTCCGGGACGAGCGCCCAGCAGCTCCTGGTCGCGCTGAACCGGACCGACTCCCCCGGGTTCACCCAGACGTTCACCTGGGGCCCCGGCGACTTCCTCCTCCTCCCGGCGAGCGACACGCCGAGCGCGCCCGCCCCGACCGCGGCGGTCGCGGCGGCGCCGATCGACCTCGACGGGGACGGCGACCTCGACGCGCTCCTCCCGGTCGACGCCTCGCCCGAGCTGGCGGAGATCGTCAACACGTTCGTCGACGCGGACCTGCAGCGCCCCGACGTGATCGAGCTCGAGTGGGAGGACCTCGGCGCGCCCGGGGGAGGCGGCGGCGAGCCCGGCGGCGGAGGCGGCGGAGGCGGAGGCGGCTCGCAGGAGAGCGGCGGGCAGACGCAGTCGCAGTCCCAGTCGCACGACGGGGACGAGGGGCTCGACATCACGGGTTCGGGCCGGGTGCACGTCACGGTCGACGAGAACCCGAACCTCCCCGCCGACGCGACGCACCTGCAGGTGATCGTCTGGCGGGCGGAGAGCTACGCGGCGGCGACGGCGCCGGTCGCGGTCCAGACGCCCGCCCCGACCCCGCTCCCCGCCGACTCGAGCGGATGGCCGATGACGCTCACGTTCGAGATCGACGAGCCGGCGTATCCGTTCCCGGCGGTCCACTACCTCGAGATCCGAGCGATCGACGACGGGTCGCTCGGCACGCCGGCCCGCGCCTTCCCGGCGCTCGTCGGCGGCTTCGCGGTCGACCTGCCGACGATCGACCTCCTCGAGCTGGAGGAGCCGGGAGGAATCGTCCGCGCGGCGACGTGGTTCACCCAGGACCAGCAGGGCGAGGAGCAGCACCCGCACTCCTCGCTCCAGATCGGCGCGCTCGTCGAGGTCCCGGACGTCGACGACTACGTCATCGGGACGATCCCGGTGCCGGAGGCGGAGGAGGAGGACCCGCCGCCCGGCGAGTGAGCCTCCTCCGCGCGGCGATCGCCAGGCCGGCCGCGGCGAGGACCGCCGCCGCGGCGGCGAGGGCGACGTGCCGGGCGAAATCCGCGTCCTCCCGCGGGTACGCCGCCGTCCGCCCCGCCCCCACGGCGTGCACGAACGCCCAATGGAACGGGTCGGAGAGCGACTCTGAACCGGCCAGCCGCGCGCGGGCCAGTCGCAACGCCTCGGCGACGCTCGCCCCGCCGCGCCACGCGGCGTGGAACCCCTCCATCAGGGCCAGGGTCGCCCCCTCGTCGACGTCGACCGACGGGAGGACGACGGCGCGCGCCCCCGCCCGGAGGAACGCCCCGCCGAGATTCGACGCCCCGTCCTCGCCCCGGCGGATCGGCCCGCGCGCGGCGCCGCACGACGAGAGGAGGACGAGCGGAGGCGCGTCGAGGCGGCCGAGGGAGGCCCCGTGCGCGGCGCCGTCCGCGAGATGCAGGCCGGCCGGGATCGGCCGCTCGTCGTCGCGCGCGCCGTGGGTCCAGACGTGGAGGGCGACCCGCGCGGACGCCGCCGCCTCCGCCAACCCCTCCCTCGTCGCCTCCGCGCCGACGACGCCCGCCGTCTCGCCGGCCGCGTAGGCGGCGAACAGCCGCGTCGCGCCTCCCGCGGAGAAGCCGAGCGGCGGCGCCCCCTTCGGCGGCGGCGACGGGTCGGCGACCCACGCCACGTCGACGTCCCCCCCCCGCCGCCACGGCGCCCCCCGCAACTCGTGGGTCAGCGGCACCGACGGCGAGTAGAGGATCGCGTGCTCGACCCCGGCCCATCGATCGGCGTCGAGCGGCAGCGCCTCGAACGGGAGCGTCCCGAGGAGATCGACGCCGACCACGGTCCAGCGTCGCCGGGCGCGGACCGTCTCGAGCGCCGCCTCGGGGAGGAGCGCGTCGCGGAGCCCCGCGCCGAGCGCCCGGATCGTCCGCGCCCGCCCGCCGTCGTCGACGCGCGGGGGCGGCCGCGCGACGACGTCGAGGAACGCGCGCCGTCGCCCGAACAGCGCCATGTCCGACGCGAGCGCGTGGTGCTCGAGCCGCTCCGCGTCGACGAGGAGGAGGTGCGACGCGTCGGGTGCGGGGAGGAAGACGAGCAGCACCTCGTCCGGCGCGAGGCCCCGCCGCACGGCGTCGACCGTCGGCGCGACGCCGCCGCGGGCCCGCGTCACCGAGCCGAGCGCCTGCGCCGCGAGGAGCGAGTCGAGCGCGCGCGCGACGCCGGTCGGACCGGCCTCGACGCGCGTCGCCAGCCGCACGATCTCCGCCGACAGCTGCCGCGGTCCGCCGAAGTGGAGGAAGCCGCGGCCGTCTGCGCGCGCCGGGAGGTCGCGCCAGCCGTCGAGGAAGGCGCGCAGCTCCGCCTCCAGCCGCTCGAGGTGGGAGACGAGCGCGTCCCGATCCGCGCCCCGCTCGCGGGCGAGGACCGCCGAGAGGACCGCGTGCCGGCGCGCCTGGCGCCGGCGGTCCGCGAGCGCCGCTCCGCCGCCCGCCCCTCCCGCGTCCGTCGGGCGGAGGGCGCCGGCGACGACGTCGAGCTCCGCCGCGGCGTCGTCGAGCGCGCCCGCCCGCAGCCGCACCTCGGCGAGGGAGAGCCTCGCGTCGACCGCCGCGTCGTGCCCCAGCGCCCCTCCCTCCAGCGCGGCGGCGAGCACCCCGGCCGCCCGCCGCTCCCGGTCGTCGTCGTCCCGCTCCAGCTCGGCGAGCGCGTGTCCGCGCCGCGCCTCGAGCTGCGCCCGCGCCCCCGCCGGCGCGTTCCCCCACGCCCACTCCTCGGCGAGGGCCTCGTCCGCCAGCGCCAGCGCGCCGGCCGCGTCCTCCACCGCGAGCGCGAGGTTCAGCCGCCGGACGACGGCGTTCCGGTACCGGATCGCGTCGCGCGCCTCGCGGGCCGCCGCCGCCGACCGCGCCAGCGACCGGGCGGCGAGCTCGGGACGCCCCTCGGCCAGCTCGAGGAGGCCGCGCACCCCGTCGAGCTCGATCCGGAGCTTCCCCGACGCCGCCGCCCCGCTCGCCTCGACCGCGTCGAGGAGCACACGCGCCGCCGCCGTCCTCCCGGCGTGCCGCAGCAGGTCCGCCCGCTCCACCGCGACGCGCGCCGCGAGCGGGTGCTCGGGGGCGATCCGGTCCGCCGCCTCGTCCAACCGGGCGAGCGCCCCGCCCAGGTCGCCGCGGTCCCTCAGTCCTCCGGCGAGGACCGACGCCAGCGACCCGACGCTCCCCGGCTCGCCGAACGTCTTCGCCCCCTCGAACGCCTCCTCGAGGAAGTCGAGGCGATCGACCGCCGCGTCGCCGTCGTACCTCCGGTAGAGCCACCAGCCGCTCGACGCGATCGCGCCGCCGACGGCCGGGTCGGGCCGGCGGGCGTTCCGTTCGACCAGCTCGCGATGGGCCGCGACCAGCTCCTCCAGCAGGCGCGGCCGGTCGTCGGACGACGCGGAGCCGATCGCGCCGAGGAGGTCGCGCAGTCGCTCCGTCGCGTCGACCGCCTCGTCGGCCGCCTCCGCGACGACGGCGGTGAGGAGGCCGGCGAGGAGGAGCGCGGAGGCGGACCGGCCGCGGATCATGGTCGGACGGTGACGTCCCGCCGCCCCGTCGCGACGACCTCGCCGGTGACCGAGACGACCGAGACTTCCCAAGTGAACTCCGCGGGGAATCGCCGGAGGAGCGCGTCGTCGGGGGTCCACGGCGGCGCGCCGATCTCGACCGGATCGATCACCGGCCGACCGCGCGGGTCGAGGACGCGGACGACGAACCGGTCGGCGCCGTCCGCGTCGGCCTCCCAGGTGAACGCGCGGACCGCGGCGACCGTCCCCGACGGTTCCATCGCGAGGGGGGCGCCGAGGGTGACGCCGCTCGGGCGGCCGGGGTCGGTCGGCGGGACGGCGGGCGACCGGAGGAAGCGCGCGACGAGGAACACCGCGAGCGCCGCGGCGACGAGGACGAGCCACGGCGGGATCGTCGGCCGGCCGGCGGCGGCGGGGGGAGCGTCCTCGGCGTCCGCGAGGCGCTCGACGACCGCCCGCACCCGGTCGTCGGCCGGCGCGTCGGAGACCTCGTCGGCGACGGCGACGACGTCCCGCCGCTCCTGCTCCCCGATCCGGTCGAGGGTCGCGGTCAGCCGGAGGAGCCGGTCGAGCGCCGCCGCGCACTCCGCGCAGTCGGCGCGCCACTCGCGGACCTCGGGCGCGTCGGCGGAGAGGTCCCCGACGAGGACCGGCGCGAGGCGCTCCTCGTGCGACCGGTGACGGGAGGAGGGTGCGCCGGCGTTCACGTCGCCCCTCCCTCGACCGCGTCCGCGTCGCTCCCGGCGCCGCGCTCGAGCTGGTCGCGCAGGCGGCAGATCCCGCGGTAGTACCAGGTCTTCACCGTGTTCGACGACACGCCGAGGCGGTGCGCGATCTCGTCGAAGGTGAGCGCCTCGAAGTGCTTCCAGCGGATGACGTCGGACGCCGGCGGACCGAGACGCTCCAGCCCGCGGAGGGCCGCCTCGGCGTCGTCCTCCGGCTCGGCGGTCGCGTCGTCCGGCGTCCGCTCCGCGTCGTCCATCAGGTCCGGCCTCCGTCTCTTCCGTCGGATCCCGTTCATCAGCTCGAGGCGGCAGATGCGGTAGACCCAGGTCTCGAGCGTCGAACGCCCCTCGAAGAGGTCGAGCTTCCGCCAGATCACCACCAGCACGTCCTGCGTGAGATCGTCGACGTCGTCGCCGTCGAGCGGTCCCCCGAGCCGGCCGTTCTGGCGGCGGAGCATCCGGGGGACGCAGCCCATGCGCCGCACGAACCGCTCGAGCGCCGCCGGCTCCCGCGCCCGCACGGCCCGCGCCAGCGCGAGGTCGTCCTCGTGGCTGGGGATCCGCCCCGTGGGCGTCGCCGGACGGTCGTGGAGTTTCCTGAGCATGTCGGTTTTCGGATGATACCGGCCCCGGCCCCGCCGAATCCGCTGGCCCCGGCCGCCTCGCGAAGCTATCTCGAAGGGCCCGTTCGAGGAGCCATGGAGAGCACGGACATGACCAAGGAAGTCGTCGTCTACCACCAGCCCGGGTGACCGCCTTGCGACACCGCGATGGAGTTTCTGTCGCAGCGAGGCATCGAGTTCGTTTCGAAGGACGTCACGAAGGACCCCGACGCCATTCAGGAGCTGATCGGCGCCGGCGCCACGTCGACCCCGACCATCCGGGTCGGAGACGAGTGGATGATCGGGTTCCGCCGGGAGAAGCTCCTGGCGATGCTCGAGAGCTGACCGGTCCGCGCCGCCCCGACGGGCCCGAAGCCGGGCCCGTCAGGGGGCGAGCGCCCGGTTCAGCAGCCAGGCCAGCCGGACCCCGGCCTTCTTCAGCCGCAGGTCGACGACGGGCGTCCGGGTGGTGAACCACGTCCGCGTCAGCTTCGCGCCGCTCTCGAGCGGCTCGCCCCCCGTCCCCGTGTACGCCGTGGAGCGGGCGAGGCGCCACGACTCGTTCGCCCACTCCTCCACCTCGCTCTTCCTCCACCGCGCGACCTCCTCCTCGGTGACCTCCTCGTCGAGCGCGAGGGCGTAGTCGAGCGCCGCCAGCCCCTGCCGTTCGACGAGGTCGGTGTCCCAGACCGCGTGCAGGTTCGTCTCGCGCTCGCCCACCTTCACCACGATGGAGTTGCCGCCGCGGTCCGCCTCGCGCGAGACGTGGAGCGGCTGGTGGAGGTCGCCGACGAGGTGGACCAGCCACCGGAGGGCGTCGAGCCGCTCCTCCTTCCCGGCGCGCCGGTCGGCGAGCACGCGGCGGAAGTGCTCGATCCGTTCGACGATGCTCCCCGCCGGATCCGCGTCCCGCTCGGCGTCGTACGACTCCGCGTCGTCGGGGAGGTTCACGTAGTGCCAGGGGGCGGTCTCCGGTCGGTCCTCGCGGATGGCGTCGGCCCAGTTGGCGACGTACGCGAGCGACGGCGACCGGCAGATCTCGCGGAGCTCCCGGCGCGCGGCCGGGGTGAGGTGACGGTCGGCGAGGTGGCCGACCACCTCGTGTCCCTTCGACCCCCAGCCGAACGCGGCGGGGACGGGGAGGACGGCCAGGACCGGGAGGGCGAGGAGGAGCGGGCGAAGCGTGAATCGGCTCATTCCCGAATGGTAGCCACCGACGTCGATCCGGCGGCGGTCCCCCCGGTGAAGCGACGGTCAAGCCGCTCCCCGCTCCCGGCCGCCGCTTGCTCGGTGGAATCCGATCGCTAGTTTCGTCGACCTGACCCTTCTCCGGAGATGCACCATGAGCGACGAGATCCTGGGAGACCGTCGAACCGCCCTCGAGGACCAGTTCTTCCAGCGCGAGAGCGAGCGGCTCCGCAAGCAGCTCCACGAGAAGCAGGAGCGGGCCGAGGGGATCCGCGCCCTCGCCGAGGCGTCCGGGCTGGACGACGAGGCGATCCTCGGGCTCCTGATCGAGAAGAACATCGGACCGGCGACCTTCGCGGCGTTTTCCCTCGTGCCGCTGATCGAGGTCGCCTGGGCCGACGGGAAGCTCGAGAAGCAGGAGCGCGAGGCGGTGATGCGCGCCGCGGAGGTCGGCGGGGTCGTCCAGGGGACGCCGGCGTACGAGCTCCTGACGACGTGGCTGGACCACTCCCCGGAGGCGGCCCTGCTGCTGGCGTGGGAGAGCTTCACGAAGGCGCTCTGCGAGACGCTGCCGGAGGAGAAGGCGAACGATCTTCAGGAGACGGTCCTCGGACGGGCCCGCACGGTGGCCGACGCGGCCGGCGGGTTCCTCGGGCTGACGACGAAGATCTCCCGCGAGGAGCAGGAGATGCTCGAGCGGCTCGCGCGCGCGTTCCCCTGATCGGACCTCGTGAAGCCCGGCACCGAACTGACCCTCCGCATCGACCGCATCGCCGAGAAGGGCCGCTCCGCCGGGCGGTCCGACGGTCGTGAGGTGCACGTCCCGTTCGCCGTTCCGGGCGACGAGGTGCGCGTGGCGGTCCTCGGCAAGCGGAAGCGGCGGCTCGAGGCGCGGCTGCTCGAGCTGGTCGAGCCGAGCCCGCTGCGCGACGATCCGCGGTGCCGGTACTTCGGGAGCTGCGGCGGCTGCACCCGGCAGAACGTCCGGTACGCGGCGCAGCTCGACCTGAAGCGCGAGGCGGTCGAGCGGACGTTCTTCGACGCCGGGCTGCTGGCCCACGCCGAGGTCCGGCCGACCCTCGGCGCCGACGAGATCTACGACTACCGCAACAAGATGGAGTTCTCCTTCGGCGCGCGGCGCTGGCTGACCGAGGCCGAGGTCGAGAGCGGGGAGGCGTTCGACCGCGACTTCGCGCTCGGCCTGCACGTGCCCGGGCACTTCGACCGGCTGCTCGACCTCGAGGAATGCCACCTCCAGGGGGAGGTCTCGCGGCGGATCGTGAACGGGCTGCGCGCGCTCGCGAAGGAGGAGGGGTGGGCGCCGTGGAACGTCCGGCGGGCCGAGGGGTTTCTCCGCCACGTCGTGATCCGGACGCCGGCGCACGAGGAGGAGGTGCTCGTCGACGTCGTGACGTTCGCGCACGACCCGGCGCGCATGGAGACCGTCGCCGCCCGGTTGCGGCGGGACGTCCCCGAGGTGACGACGCTGGTCAACACCGTCAACGACGGCGTGGCCCAGGTCGCGCACGGCTCGGAGTCCCACGTCGTGTTCGGCGACGGCGTCGTGCACGATCGGATCGGGCCGTTCCGGTTCGAGATCGCCGCGCACGCGTTCTTCCAGACGAACACGCGACAGGCCGAGCGGCTGTACGAGGTGGCGCGGGAGTTCGCGGCGCTCCGCGAGAGCGACGTCGTGTACGACCTCTACTGCGGGCTCGGCACGATCACGCTGTTCGTGGCGCGCGACGTGCGGCACGTGCTCGGCGTCGAGATCGACCCGGTGACCACGGCGTGCGCGCGACGGAACGCGGCCGCGAACGGCGTCGAGAACGTCTCGTTCGAGGCGGGTGACCTGCTCGAGGTGATCGACGCCCCGCTGGTCGAGCGGGCGGGCGCCCCGGACGTCGTGCTCGTCGACCCTCCGCGCGCGGGGATCCACCCGAAGATGATCCGGAAGATCGATCTCCTCGGCGCCGAGCGCCTGGTCTACGTGAGCTGCAACCCGAAGACGCAGGCGAAGGACCTCGAGGCGCTGAAGCGGAGCTACGACGTCACCGCGATCCAGCCGGTCGACCTCTTCCCCCACACCGACCACGTCGAGAACGTCGTCGCCCTCCGCCGCCGCTGACCGCCCGCCGGCCGGAGCGGCGTGGTGCGCCGCCCCGGCCGCGGACGGACGTCAGCGGGGCTCGTCCCGAAGGCGGGCGGCGCGGTCGACGAGCTCGAGGAACTCGGCGCGCCGTCCCTTCGGATCGTCGCCGCGGGCGCCCCAGGCGACCTGCTTCACGCCGGCGAGGTCGAACCCGCCGAGGTGCTCGCTGCCGCGGAGGAGCTCGGCGAACGCGGCGACGGCGGCGGCCCAGCGGAAGTCGTTCGTCGCGCCGGTCCACGGGGTGACGGCGTCCCCGACCGGGGCCTGCAGCAGCCGGCTGGCGTCGCCGTCCGGCGCCTTGTAGCGGAGCTTCAGGAACATCAGCTCCCCCGCGAACCCGGACGCCGCCTCCGAGACCTTCTCGTACCGCCGCTCGGCGACGGACGGGCCGTCGTACGGGACGCCGACCGGGACGATCTCGTAGAGGGCGGTCACCGACAGCCCGGCGCCGATCTCGCCGGCGTCCTTCGTGTCGTCCGCGAAGTCCTGGTGCGCGAGCCGCCGGTTCTCGTACCCGATCAGCCGCCACGCCGTGACCACGGCCGGGTTCAGCTCGACCTGGATCTTCACGTCCTTCGCGACCGGGATCATCGTCCCGCCGACCTGCTCGACGAGCAGCCGCTTCGCCTCGTCGAGCGAGTCGACGTAGCCGTAGCTCCCGTTCCCCTTGTCCGCGAGCTGCTCCATCGTCGCGTCGTTCAGGTTCCCGCGGCCGAAGCCGAGGACGGTCAGGAAGACGCCGCTCTCCCGCTTCCGCTCGATCATCTCGACGAGCGACGACTGGTCGGAGACCCCGACGTTGAAGTCGCCGTCGGTCGCGAGGATCACCCGGTTCAACCCGCCGGGCACGAGGTTCTCCTCGGCCAGCCGGTACGCCAGCTCGATCCCCGCCCCGCCGTTCGTCGACCCGCCGGCCTGGAGCCGCTCGAGCGCGCCGGCGATCTCGCCGTCCCGGTTCCCGGGCGTCGGCGGCAGGACGAGCCCGGCCGCGCCGGCGTAGACGACGATCGAGACCCGGTCGCGGTGGTCGAGCTGCCGCGCCAGCAGCCGGAGCGACCGCGTCAGCAGCGGCAGCTTGTCGGCCGAGCTCATCGACCCCGACACGTCGACGAGGAAGACGAGGTTCGCCGGCTTCCGCTCCGACCAGTCGATCGACTTCCCCTTCAGCCCGATCCGGACCAGCCGGTGGCGCGGCGCCCACGGGCACGCCGCGACCTCGGTCGTCACCTGGAACGGCACGTCGCCGGTCGGCGCCGGGTCGTCGTAGGTGAACGCGTTCACGAACTCCTCCACCCGGACCGCGCCCGGGGGCGGGAGCGTCCCCTCCCGGAGGAACCGTCGGACGTTCGCGTACGACGCGGTGTCGACGTCGATCGAGAAGGTCGAGAGCGCCTCGTCGACCGCGCGTCGGAAGCCGGCGACCTCGACCGCCGCGTACTCCTCGCGCGTCGCCTCGGTGGCCGGCGTCGAGAGGAGACGCCCGCGCCCCGGTGGCACCGAGTCGCCCGGGCCACGGAACGCGCCGTCCGA
>JAUIEL010000066.1 GCA_030428825.1 bacterium | reverse complement strand
GTGCCGCCCGTGGAGCGGGCCGAACGCCCCCTCCCTCTCCCGATCCCGGCGGACCGCAGCCGACGAACGCCCCGCGGCCGAATCCCCGTTCACCGCCCCGCGCGCAGCGGACCCCCGCGAAGCGGCCAAACGCACCACGCGCAGTGCCCCCTGCCCCGCGCAGCGGTGTGACAGCCCCGCGCAGCGGATTAAGCCCACCGCAGGTGCCCCCAACCCCCGCGGAGCGGTAACCTCCCTCCCCCATGTCCCTCCTCGCCGCCCAGGACCTCCGACTCGACTTTCAGGGGAAGGTGATCTTCCGGGGGGACACCGTCGCGATCGAGCGGAAGGACAAGGTCGGGATCGTCGGGCCGAACGGTTCGGGGAAGAGCACGCTCCTGAAGATCCTGACCGGCGAGGTGACGCCGGAGTCGGGGCGCGTGGTCCGCGCGAAGGGTCTGCGCATCGGCTATCTCGCGCAGGACGCGGCCGACCCCGGCGATCGCACCCTGCTCGACGTCGTCCTCGCCTGCGCGCCGCGGCGGACCGAGCTCGAGGAGCGGGTCGCCACGCTCGAGGCGGTGCTGGACGAGGGGCTCGAGCCGGACGAGGCGTCGCAGAAGGCGCTGCGGCTGGCGGAGCTGCACGCCGAGCTGGCCGACCTCGAGCGGCACTTCGCCCCCCACCACGCGCGGCGCATCCTCCTCGGTCTCGGGTTCCGGGACGAGGACGCCGAGCGGCCGCTCCGCGAGCTGTCGGGAGGCTGGCGGATGCGGGCGCAGCTCGCCGGCGTCCTGTTCGGCCAGCCGGAGGTCCTGCTGCTCGACGAGCCGACGAACCACCTCGACCTGCCTTCGGTCGCGTGGCTCGACCGCTTCCTCGACGGCTACCCGCACGCGCTGGTCCTCGTCTGCCACGACAAGGAGTTCCTCGGTCGTCACGTCGAACGGATCGTGTCGTTCGAGGTCGAGGGGCTCCGGACGTACAAGGGGGACTGGGAGGAGTACCGCCGGCTGCGGGCGCTCGAGCTCGAGAACCTCGAGGCGCGCGCGAAGAAGGACGAGGCGCGGAAGAAGGAGCTCGAGGCGTTCGTCACCCGGTTCAAGGCGAAGGCGAGCAAGGCGCGCCAGGCGCAGAGCAAGGCCCGGCTGATCGAGAAGCTCGAGGAGCAGCAGGTCGACATCCCGCGCCCGCGCCGCTCCATCCACCTCCGGTTCCCGGCCGTCGACCCGTCGAGCGATCCGGTCGCGGAGGTGTCCGGGCTCGCGCACGCGTACGGCGCCACGCCGGTCCTCAGGGACGTCGACCTCGAGCTCCGCCGCGGCGATCGGGTCGCGGTCGTCGGAGAGAACGGCGCCGGCAAGACGACGCTGCTGAAGCTCCTCGCGGGCGAGATCGACCTCGCGGTCGGCACGATCCGGTTCGGCGCCCGGGTGACGCCGCGCTACTTCGCCCAGCATCACGCCGAGTCGCTCGACGACGGACGGCCGGTCCTGGAGGAGGTCTGGCGGGCCGCGCCGACGAAGCGGCAGTCCGAGGTGCGCGGCCTCCTCGGCGCGTTCCTGTTCCAGGGGGACGAGGTCGACAAGTCGATCGGCGTCCTCTCGGGCGGCGAGAAGACGCGGGTGGCGCTGGCGCGGCTCCTGGTCGACCCCGGGAACCTCCTCCTCCTCGACGAGCCGACGAACCACCTCGACACCGAGTCGGCCGAGCGGCTGACCGAGTCGCTGATGACGTACGACGGGACGATGGTCTTCGTCAGCCACGACCTCGACTTCGCGCGCCGCCTGTCGACGCGGGTCTGGGTCGTCGGCGGCGGGACGATCCGGGCGTTCCCGGGCGACCTCGACGACTGGCTCTCCGCGGTCGCCGAGGAGCAGGACGCGCGGGCCGCGAAGTACGGCGGGCCGCTGGTCGCCGCCGGCGCGCGGCGGCGCGAGCGGAAGGAGGCGGACGCCGACCCGGCGCGCGAGAAGGCCGAGCGGATCCGTGCCCGGCAGGAGGAGAAGGAGCGCCGGAAGGAGCGCGCGCGGCTGGAGAAGCGGGTGGCGCGGCTGGAGCAGGAGGTCGGGGCGCTCGAGGAGGAGCACGCGGCCCTCGAGGCGGAGCTCGCGGACCCCGCCGTCTACGACGACCCGGTCCGGTCGAAGCGGCTCTCCGATCGGTTCGTCGCCTCCGGCGAGGCGCTCGCGGCGAAGATGCAGGAGTGGGAGGCGGCCGGCGCCGAGCTCGAGGCGCTCGGCCCGGACGACGGGTAGCGGCCTCCCGGACCCTCGGCGGTCGCGCGGGTTTGAACCGCGACCGCGCGACGCTTATCCTGGCCCGATTCGCTCCCCCGGGCGGAAGTCGCTCGGCCCCTTCACCCCTCGATCCGCGGACCACACCATGCCGGAGACCGATCCCCTCGCGCCGACCGACGTCTTCCGTGACCGTCACCTCGGGCCCTCCCCCGCCGAGCGGTCGAGGATGCTCGAGAGTCTCGGCCTCGGCTCGATCGACGAGCTGATCGACCAGGCCGTCCCGGACTCGATCCGGATGGAAGGGACGCTCGACGTGCCGCCGGCGCGGACCGAGCGGGAGGTGATCGAGGACCTGCGCCGGCTCTCCGAGAAGAACCGGGTCTTCCGGTCGTTCCTCGGCCTGGGATACCACGGGACGGTGACCCCGCCGGTGATCCTGCGGAACGTCTTCGAGAACCCCGGGTGGTACACGCAGTACACGCCGTACCAGGCGGAGATCGCCCAGGGCCGCCTCGAGGCGCTCCTGAACTTCCAGACCATGGTGACCGGCCTGACCGGCGCCGCGGTCGCGAACTCGTCGCTCCTCGACGAGGCGACCGCGGCCGCCGAGGCGATGACGCTCTGCCGGCGGGTGCTCGATCGGGACAAGGACCGCCACGTCTTCCTCGTCGCCGACCACTGCCACCCGCAGACGATCGAGGTCGTGAAGACGCGCGCCGCGCCGCTCGGGTACGAGGTGGTCGTCGGGGACCCCGCGGAGTTCTCGTTCGACGAGAAGGTGTTCGGCGTGCTCGTCCAGTCGCCGACCACCGACGGCGCGCTGTTCGACGTGGCGCCGGTCTGCGAGAAGGCGCACGAGGTCGGCGCCCTCGCCGTCGTCGCGACCGACCTGCTGGCGTTGACGCTCCTGAAGCCGCCGGGGGAGTGCGGCGCCGACGTCGTGATCGGCAGCTCGCAGCGGCTCGGCGTCCCGATGTGGGCCGGCGGTCCGCACGCGGCGTTCATGGCGACGCGCGAGGAGTACCAGCGGAAGCTGCCGGGACGGATCGTCGGGGTCTCCCGCGACTCCGCGGGCGAGCCGGCGCTGCGGCTCGCGCTGCAGACCCGCGAGCAGCACATCCGGCGCGACCGGGCGACCAGCAACATCTGCACCGCGCAGGTGCTCCTGGCGGTCGGCGCCTCGATGTACGGGGTCTACCACGGGCCGGAGGGGCTGACGCGCATCGCGCGGCGGATCCACGCGCAGACGTCGGTCCTCGCGGCGGCGCTCCGCGACCTCGGTCACGAGCTCGTCCACGACGCCTGGTTCGACACCCTCCGGGTCCGCCCCGGCGGCGGTCGGGACGCGGCCTCGATCCTCGAGGCCGCGCGCGCGAGAGAGATCAACCTCCGGCCGTACGCGGACGGGACCGTCGGCGTGACGCTCGACCAGACCGTCGAGGCGGGCGACCTCGAGGACCTTCACGCGGCGTTCGGCGGCGAGGCGGGCGCTCTCGACGCGGAGCGGCGCCTCGGCGGGGTCTCGCTCGACCTCGGCGAGCGGGCCCGCGCCACGTCGTTCATGACCGAGCCGGTCTTCCACTCGTACCGCACCGAGCACGAGCTCCTGCGCTACATGAAGCGGCTCGAGAACCGCGACCTGTCGCTCGCGCACTCGATGATCTCGCTCGGCTCCTGCACGTTGAAGCTGAACGCGACCGCCGAGATGATCCCGATCAGCCTCCGCGGGTTCCGGAACGTCCACCCGTTCGCCCCGGCCGACCAGCGCGAGGGGTACCGGGAGCTGATCGACCGGCTCGAGGCGTGGCTCTGCTCGATCACCGGGTTCTCGGCCTGTTCGATGCAGCCGAACGCCGGGTCGCAGGGCGAGTACGCGGGGCTCCTGGTGATCCGCGCGTGGCACCAGTCGCGCGGCGACGCCGACCGCGACGTCTGCCTGATCCCGACGTCGGCGCACGGGACGAACCCGGCCTCGGCGGTCCTCGCGGGGATGCGGGTGGTGGCGGTGAAGTGCGACGCGGACGGGAACATCGACCTCGGCGACCTCCGCGCGAAGGCGTCGCAGCACGAGGCGCGGCTCGCCGCGATCATGGTGACGTACCCCTCGACGCACGGCGTCTTCGAGGGGTCGATCAAGGAGATCTGCTCGATCGTCCACGAGCACGGCGGGCAGGTCTACCTCGACGGCGCGAACATGAACGCGATGGTCGGGCTCTGCCGGCCCGGCGACCTCGGCGGCGACGTCTGTCACCTGAACCTCCAAAAGACGTTCTGCATCCCGCACGGCGGCGGAGGGCCGGGGATGGGGCCGATCTGCGTGGCCGAACACCTCGCCCCGTTCCTCCCCTCCCACCCGGTCGTCGACTGCGGCGGCGAGGACGGGATCGGCGCGATCTCCGCCGCGCCGTTCGGCAGCCCCGGGATCCTCCCGATCAGCTACGCGTACATCGCGATGATGGGCCCGGACGGGCTGACCGAGGCGACGAAGACGGCGATCCTCGCCGCGAACTACGTCGCCGAGCGGCTCGACGCGAGCTTCCCGGTCCTGTACCGCGGCGCGAACGGCCGGATCGCCCACGAGTGCATCGTCGACCTGCGGGCGATCTCGAAGGCGTCGCACGTCGACATCGACGACGTCGCGAAGCGGCTGATCGACTACGGCTTCCACGCGCCGACGATGTCGTGGCCGGTCGCGGGGACCCTGATGATCGAGCCGACCGAGTCGGAGTCGCTCGCCGAGCTCGACCGGTTCTGCGAGGCGATGATCGCGATCCGCGGCGAGATCGCGGACGTCGAGGCGGGGCGCGTCGCGGCCGACGGAAGCCCGCTCGCCGGCGCGCCGCACACCGCCCGCGCCGTCGCCTCGGACGCCTGGGACCGCGCCTACTCCCGCGAGACCGCGGCGTTCCCGACCGCCTGGACGCGCGAGGCGAAGTTCTGGCCCGCGGTCGGCCGGATCGACAACGTGTACGGCGACAAGCACCTCTGCTGCACCTGGAGCCCCGACCCGGCCGACCTCGCCGGATCGGACGGCGCGAGCTGAACCGAGGAGAGCGAACGTGGCGAAGAAGATCGACTGGATGCTGCACCGGAAGCACTGAACGGGGTGCTCGAGGGCCGACGCCTTCATCGAGGCGCACGGCATCGCCGTCCGGGAGACGGTGGACGCGAAGAAGACCCGGTTCCCCGCCGACCAGCTCGACGAGGTGTTCGCGGGCGCGACCGAGGTGATCGTCGGGAAAGGGAAGAAGAGCGTGACGTTCTCGCCCGGGAAGGACGACTTCGACCGCGCCGCGTTCGAGAAGGCGGCGCTCGGCCCGTCGGGGAACCTGCGGGCGCCGGCGGCGCGCGTCGGGCGGACCTGGCTGGTCGGCTTCCACGAGGATTCGTGGGGAGAGGTGCTCGGCTGAGCCTCCCGGGCGACGTGCTCTCGCTCCTGGCCGACGCGGACGCCGAGGAGCGCGCGATCGAGGCGGCGCGCGGCGGCGCGTTCGACGCGTTCATCACGTCGGACTACGAGGCGGTCTGGCGCGCGCTCGCCGCGCTCGAGGCGAACGGCCGGACGTTCCTCGAGTGGGGATCGGGCCTCGGCGTGGTGAGCCTCCTCGCCGCGCGTCGCGGGTTCGCGGCCCACGGGATCGAGCTGCGCGAGGACCTCGTCCGCCGCGCCCGCGCGCTCGCCGACCGTCACGGTCTCGAGGCGGAGTACGCGTGCGGCAGCTTCTTCCCCGACGGCTTCGAGCCGGACGTCGGGCTCCTCGACGAGGACCTCGTCCACGGCGGCGAGGGCGCGGACGGGTACGTCGAGCTCGGCGTGCCGCTCGACGAGTTCGACGTCGTGTTCGGCTTCCCGTGGCCGGGCGAGGAGGAGCTGTTCGTCGACCTCTTCCGCCGCGCCGGCGGACCGCACGCCACCCTCCTCCTGAACCTCGGGCGGGACGGGATCCGGACGATCACGCCCGGACGAGGATGACCACGCCGGCGACCGCCACGACGGCGCCGAGGACGCCTCGCCGGGTGACGCGCTGGCGGAGGAAGAGCGCGACGATCGGCAGGACGAAGATCGGCGTGGTCGAGTTCAGGGTCGTCGCCACCGCGATCGACGTGTGCCGGAACGCCAGCATGCTGAGCCAGATCCCGAGGTACGTCCCGATCAGCGCGGACGGGATCACCCACCGGGCGACGCCCGGGCGACGGAGGAGGGCGCCGAGCGGCCGGAGCCGTCCGAACGCGGCGGCGATCGCGAGGCCGAGGACCGCGGCCGTCACCACGCGCACCACCGACGCCTCGAGCGGCGCGTCGGCGGCGCCGAGCTCCTCGAGCCGCAGGATCCCGCGCTTCGACCACGCCGCGCCGATCGCCTGCGCCAGGGCGGCCAGCACGGCGTAGACGACGCCGGCGGTCGGGGAGTCGACCGCGTCGAGGCCGCGTGCGGGCGCGGCCGGCCCGTCCCCCACCACCATCACGACGCCGGCCAGGGTCACCGTCATCCCGAGGAGGCCGAGGGGCGGCACCAGCTCGCCGAGGACGAACCACCCGAGCGCGAGCCCGAACCCCGGCACGAGGGTCTCGATCACCATCGCCTTCCGGGGCCCGACGCTCTTCAACGCGCGGAGGTACCAGGTGTCGCCGAGGACGATGCCGACGTACGCGCTCGGGACGAGCCACGCCAGCACGCCGAGGTCGACCGCGGTCTCGACGCCGCCGCGGGCGACGCCGATCGCGACGAACGTCGCCAGGAGCGCCGCCCCCGCGATCGCGTTCTTCGTCAGGTTGATCGCCCAGGCCGGGAGCGGCGCGCGGGAGAAGAGGACCCCGCCGGTCGCCCAGCAGGCGGCGGCCAGGAGTCCGAACAGCTCGCCGAGGGGGATCGACATGCGGCGAGACGCTACCCGAGGAGGCGGCCGGGTCGAAGCGGCGCTCCTCGGGTTCGGCGACCGCCGGGCGGATCAGGTGTCGTACGCGAGGACCGGCGCGAGCCAGCGCTCGACCGTCTCCACGCTCTCGCCCTTCCGCCGCGCGTAGTCCTCGACCTGGTCCCGCTCGATCTTGCCGAGGCCGAAGTAGGTCGACGACGGGTGGGAGAAGTAGTAACCGGTCACGGCGGCGGTCGGGAGCATCGCGAAGCTCTCGGTCAGCTCCATCGACGCGTGGTCGACCGCGCCGAGCAGGTCGAACAGGATCGCCTTCTCGCTGTGGTCGGGGCAGGAGGGGTACCCCGGCGCGGGCCGGATCCCCTGGTACCGCTCGCGGATCAGGTCGTCGTTCGACAGGCTCTCGCCGGCGCCGAACCCCCAGAACTCCCGCCGCACCCGCTCGTGCATGTGCTCCGCGAACGCCTCGGCCAGGCGGTCGGCGAGGATCTTCACCATGATGATCCCGTAGTCGTCGTTCTCCGCCTCGAAGCGCTCGACGACCTTCTCGATCCCGACCCCCGCGGTGAGCGCGAACCCGCCGACCCAGTCGGGGACGCCGGACGACTTCGGCGCGATGAAGTCCGAGAGCGAGTAGTTCGGCTGTCCGGGCGGCTTCTTCGTCTGCTGGCGGAGGCTGTGGATCACGGTCATGACGTCGGTCCGCGCGTCGTCGCGGTAGACCACGATGTCGTCGTCCTCGGTCGACTGCGCCGGGAAGAACCCGATCACCGCCTTCGCGGTCAGCCACTTCTCGTCGACGATCCGCTTCAGCATGCGCCGGGCGTCGGCGAGCAGCTTCCGCGCCTCGCCGCCGACCCGCGCGTCCTCGAGGATCTTCGGGTAGACCCCCTTCAGCTCCCAGGCGTGGAAGAACGGCGTCCAGTCGATCCGCGGCGCGATGGCGGAGAGGTCGTAGTCGGCGAACACCTTGAGGCCGGTGAACGCGGGGGGACGCGGCGACTCGGCCGCCCAGTCGATCGCGAGGCGGTGGCGTCGCGCCTCGGTGAGCGGGAGGCGCGCGGCGTCGCGGCGGCCGCCGGCGTGGCTCCTCCGCATCGCCGCGTACTCCTCGCGCGTCGACTCGACGAACCGATCCCGGGTCCCCTCCTCCCTCGAGATCAGGCTGGACGCCACGTGGACGCTCCGGGAGGCGTCGAGCACGTGCACCACCGGGCCCCGCGAGTAGTTCGGCTCGACCTTCACCGCGGTGTGGATGCGCGAGGTCGTCGCCCCGCCGATCAGGAGCGGGAGGTCGAACTCCTGCCGCTCCATCTCCGCGGCGACGAACCGCATCTCGTCGAGCGACGGCGTGATCAGCCCGGACAGGCCGATCATGTCGGCCTCGTGCTCGCGCGCCGCGTCGAGGATCTTCTGCGCCGGGACCATCACGCCGAGGTCGACGACCTCGAAGTTGTTGCACTGCAGGACGACGCCGACGATGTTCTTGCCGATGTCGTGGACGTCCCCCTTCACCGTCGCGAGGACGACCTTCCCCTTCGCGGACGACGCCGAGTCCTTCTCCTGCTCGATGAACGGGACGAGGTGCGCGACCGCCTTCTTCATCACGCGCGCCGACTTCACGACCTGGGGGAGGAACATCTTGCCGGCGCCGAACAGGTCGCCGACGACGTTCATCCCGTCCATGAGCGGCCCCTCGATCACCTGGATCGGGCGCTCGGCGGCGAGCCGCGCCTCCTCCACGTCCTCGAGGATGAACTGGTCGATCCCCTTCACCAACGCGTGCGCGATCCGCTCGCCGACCGATCCCTCGCGCCAGGAGAGGTCCTCCTCGCGCTCGCGCGCCTGCCCCTTCACCGAGTCGGCGACCTCCAGCAGCCGCTCGGTGGCGTCGTCCCGACGATTCAGCACGACGTCCTCGACCCGCTCGCGCAGGTCGGGCGGGATCTCCTCGTACACCGCGAGCTGCCCCGCGTTGACGATCCCCATGTCCATCCCCGCGCGGATCGCGTGATAGAGGAAGACCGAGTGGATCGCCTCGCGGACCGGGTCGTTGCCGCGGAAGGAGAACGACACGTTCGACACGCCGCCGGAGACGAGGGCGTGCGGCAGCTCCTCCTTGATCCGGCGCGTCGCCTCGACGAACGCCACGGCGTACCCCGAGTGCTCCTCGATCCCGGTCGCGATCGCGAAGATGTTCGGGTCGAAGACGATGTCCTCGGGCGGGAACCCGACCTGCTCGGTCAGGAGGCGGTAGGAACGCCGGCAGATCTCGACCTTCCGCTCGACGGAGTCCGCCTGTCCCTGCTCGTCGAACGCCATCACGACGACGGCCGCGCCGTACCGACGGACGAGACGCGCCTGGTGGAGGAACGGCCCCTCCCCCTCCTTCAGCGAGATCGAGTTGACGATCCCCTTCCCCTGGACGTTCTTCAACCCCGCCTCGAGGACCGACCACTTCGAGGAGTCGATCATGATCGGGACCCGGCTGATGTCCGGCTCGGAGGCGACGAGGCGGAGGAAGGTCTGCATCGCCTCCTCCGAGTCGAGCATCCCCTCGTCCATGTTGACGTCGATGATCTGCGCGCCGGCCTCGACCTGCTGGCGCGCGACGGTGAGCGCCTCGTCGAGCTCGCCGTTCTTGATCAGGCGGCGGAACCGCGCCGAGCCGGTGACGTTCGTCCGCTCGCCGACGTTGACGAAGTTGGCGTCCTCGCGGATGACCAGCGGCTCGAGCCCCGAGAGGCGCGGCAGCCGCGGCAGCTCGGGGATCGCCCGCGGCGTGATGCCGTCGACCGCCGCCGCGATCGCCGCGACGTGGTCCGGGCCGGTGCCGCAGCAGCCGCCGACGAGGTTCACGAGCCCGCTCTTCGCGAACTCCGCGATGCGGGTCGCCATCGTCTCCGGCGTCTCGTCGTAGCCGCCGAACTCGTTCGGGAGGCCGGCGTTCGGGTGGGCGCTGACGTGGGTGTCGGCGACGCGCGAGAGCTCCGCCAGGTACGGCCGGAGCTCCTTCGCGCCGAGCGCGCAGTTCAGCCCGACCGCCAGCGGACGCGCGTGTCGGATCGAGTTCCAGAACGCCTCGGTCGTCTGCCCCGACAAGGTGCGCCCCGAGGCGTCGGTGATCGTCCCCGAGACCACGACCGGCAGGCGGCGGCCGAGCTCCTCGAACACCTCCTCGATCGCGAAGATCGCCGCCTTCGCGTTCAGCGTGTCGAAGACGGTCTCGACCAGGAGGAGGTCGGCCCCGCCCTCCATCAGGCCGCGGGTCGCCTCCGCGTACGCCTCGCGCAGGGTGTCGAAGTCGACGTTCCGGGCGCCCGGGTCGTTCACGGAGGGCGAGATCGACGCGGTCCGGTTCGTCGGGCCGAGGCTCCCCGCGACGAACCGGGGCCGGTCGGGGGTCTTCTCCGCGTACGCGTCGCACGCCTCGCGCGCCAGCCGCGCCGCCTCTCGGTTCATCTCGCGCGCGATCGACTCGAGCCCGTAGTCCGCCTGGGCGATCGACGTCGCGGTGAACGAGTTCGTCTCGAGGATGTCCGCGCCGGCGTCGAGGTACGCGTCGTGGATCGCCCGCACGATGTCCGGACGCGTGATCGAGAGGAGGTCGTTGTTCCCCTGCAGGTCGCGCGGGTGGTCCCGGAACCGGTCGCCGCGGAAGTCGTGCTCCTTCAGCTCGTACTGCTGCAGCATCGTCCCCATCGCGCCGTCGAGCACGAGGATCCGCTCGGCGAGCAGGCGCGGCAGGACGGTGTTCGGGTCGTCGGTCGGACTCATCGGTCTCCTCGGTCGGGGCGATCGTCCGCGCCCTTGGCGGCGTGGACGGTGATGATCTCGAAGTACGGCTTCTGCCGCTCGCGGGCCGTCACGTCGCAGAGCGCGACGTCGAGGCCCGCCGCCTCGATCCCCTCCCGGAGCGCGTCCGGGTCGTGGCCGAGGTTGACGTGGTTGTAGCGCCGGACCGCGTCCTCGTGGCGGTGGCGGCGGAGCGTGCTGACCGCGAGCTCGCCGCCGTCGCGGAGGACGCGCGCGACCTCGCGGAAGACGCGCCCCGGGTCGTCCGTGTACGTGAGCGCGTTCATCAGGAGGACCTGGTCGAACACGCCGTCGCGGAACGGGAGGGCGTGCATGTCGCCGCGCCGGAACCGGACGTGCGGGAGGTCCTCCAGACGCCGGCGCCCCGCCTCGGTCACGCGCGCGCTCCGGTCGAGGCAGGTGACGGTCCGGGCTCGCGGGGCGAGGAGCTGCGCCAGCACGCCGTCGCCGCTCGCGACGTCGAGCACGTCGCCGAGCCGCGCGAACCCGAGCAGCCCCCACGCGGTCGCCTCCCAGGTCCGTCCCGGCGAGTAGTGGCGGTCCATCCGACCCGCCACGGAGTCGGCCCAGGTCTGCGCGCCGTTCCGCGCCGCGAGCGTCTCGTCGAGCCGACCGCGGTCCTCCTCCAGGAGGGGGTCGTCGGTCGTCTCCCGGAGCATCCGCCACGCGCGGGACGCCGCGCCGGACATCCCGTCCTCGTTCAGGCGGTGGAACGACGACGCCCCGGCCGGCCGGTCGACCACGAGCCCCGCGTCCCGGAGCTTCCCGAGGTGGCTCGAGACCCGCGACTGGGAGAGCCGGGTCACCTTCGTCAGCTCGGCGACGGTCAGCTCCTCCTCGGCCAGCACGGAGAGGAGCCGGAGCCGGCTCGGGTCGCCGAGGAGCCGGAGGAGCTCGGTCGAGGCGTGGAGGTCGAGTGATGTCATCCGATGATCCGGATGAAAGAATACACCATCGTCGAGGATGTCAAGGCCGCCGGCGCCCCGCGGTGGCGAAGCCACCCCCAAGGCGTTGAGGTTCAATCGCTTGGAACGCTATCATCGGCCGATCGACCGTCCCGATTCGATCGAGGAGCCCCCACGATGGCCGACGACGCCCCGAACCCGGAAGCCGAGGACCTCCCTCCGTTCAAGATCGAGAAGGCGCGCTCGGGACGATCCAAGTGCAAGGGCTGCCGGCGCCCGATCCAGAAGGAGAAGGTCCGGATCGGCATCCTCATCGAGGGGCCGTTCGGCCCCGGCTACCTCTGGCACCACCTGAGTTGCGCGATGCGCCGCCGCCCCGAGGACGTCGAGCAGGCGTACGCCGAGAAGGTGTGGGAGGAGGGGCTCGAGGTGCCGTCCCTCGAGAGCCTCCGCGCCGAGGCGGAGAAGATGGAGGCGAAGAAGGCCGAGAAGAAGGAGGCCCCGTACGTCGAGGTCGCTCCGACCGGCCGTTCGAAGTGCAAGCACTGCGGCGAGGCGATCGAGAAGGGCGCGTACCGCGTCGCGGTCCTCCGAAACGTCGAGTTCTACGGCCAGGTCCGCTCCGGCCCGATCAACGTCCACCCGAAGTGCGTCGCCGCCGAGTTGAAGGCGGAGGACTGCGCCACCGAGCCGGACGGTTTCGAGGACGCGGTCCGCGAGAACACGAAGGGGCTCGAGCCGGCGCAGGTCGACGAGGCGCTCCGGCAGGTCGGACCGTTGGAGGAGTAGCCGCCCTCACTCCGCCGCGAACAGCCGCGACGGGTCCCGGAACGCCTTGAACTCGAGCGCGTTCCCGGACGGGTCGCGCACGAACATCGTCGCCTGCTCCCCCACCTCGCCCTCGAACCGGATCCGCGGCTCGATCACGAACTCCGCCTCCCCCGCGACGAGCCGGTCGCGGAGGGCGTGCCAGTCCTCCCAGGGGAGGACCAGCCCGAAGTGCCGCACCGGCACGGCGTCCCCGTCGACGTCGTTCGCCCGCGCCCCCGCGCATTCCTCCGGCCGGACGTGCGCGGAGATCTGGTGCCCGCGGAAGTCGAAGTCGACCCAGGCCGCGGCCGACCGCCCCTCCTGGCACCCGAGGAGTTCGCCGTAGAACCGGCGCGTCGACTCGAGGTCGAGGACGGGGAACGCGAGGTGGAAGGGGGGAGAGGGGCGCGCGTCGGTCATACGCGGAGGATAGCAGGGCGGGGGGCTGGGGGCCGGCGGGCGCTGACGCGGAGGCCTCGAGTCCGTGAGAGGCTCCCCACCGTGATTCGAGCCGCGCCGCGGGCTCGATCCGGACATCGATCGAGGTGCCCGACCCCGCCGCGTTCATCGGAGGCGCGTCGGCGAGCTCTCCTCCCGTCCGTGGTCCGATGAGCGCAGCGGGGTCGGGCACCTCCACGTTCACGTGGTCCCGCACGTCGCCCCATCCATCCGGTCCTCTTCCTTTCTCCCCCTCACCCCCCTCCACGGGAATCCGATGAGCCGCCCCGGCGCGGACGAGGCGGGGGACGAGACGGGGAGGCTTCTCCGAGAGCGACCCCGCAGCGCGCCTCGTCCCCGCGCGGAGACCAAGCCGAGACGCAACGCGCGAGGACGTGAGCGGGTCGGAGACACCTCCCCGTCTCGCCCCCCGCCGTGGCGAACGCACGGCCCCTCCCCCATCGCTAAGATCGCCGAATGATCACCTCCCTCCTCGCTCTCGCTCTCGCTCTCCCTCTCGTCCAAGCCGCCGCCCCCACCCTCCCCGCCCTGATCGACCGCTACGTCACCGACCGTCGGGCGCTCGAACGGTTCCACGACCTCGCCTGGACCCCGCGCCGCCTCGATCGTCTCGACGCGTTCGGAGCGGAGTGGGCCGCGCGGCTCGACGGCGTCCCGTGGGACGGTCTCGACCGCGAGGCGCGGATCGACTGGATCCTCCTCCGGAACCTCGTCGACCGGGACGCGGCGGAGCGGGCGGACGCGCGGGGGAAGGCGGCGGCCGACGCGCCGTTCCTGCCGTTCGCGGCGACGATCCTCGACCTGGAGCACGGGCGGTGGACGTTGGAGGAGGTCGACGGCGAGACGGCGGCGGAGACGCTCGATCGGTTGGCGGAGCGGGTCGACGCGGCGCGCGAGGCGACCGAGGGAGACGAGGCGGATCGACCGACCCCGGAGCAGGCGAAGCGGCTGGCGGAGAAGGTCGACGGCCTGAAGCGGTGGCTCGACCGCTGGCACGCGCACGGCGCGTCGTTCGACCCGGTCTTCGGATGGTGGACGGAGACGCCCCACCGCGCCGCCGCCGAGGCGCTCGACGGGTACGCGAGGCACCTGCGGGAATCGGTCGCCGGGTTGAAGGGGAAGGACGACGACCCGATCGTCGGGCAGCCGCTCGGGGTCGAGGCGTTGACGCGGGCGCTCCGCCACGAGCTCCTCGCGGAGTCGCCGGCCGAGCTGATCGCCGTCGGCGAGCGGGAGTTCGCCTGGTGCGACGAGGAGCTCCGGAGGGCGGCCGACGCGATGGGGCTCGACGGCGACGTCGCGGCGGCGATCGAGCGAGTGAAGGACGACCACGTCGCGCCGGGCGAGCAGGACGATCTGGTCCGTTCGCTCGCGCGCGAGGCGATCGCCTTCCTCGACGACCGGGACCTCGTCACGATCCCGCCGCTCTGCCGCGAGACCTGGCGCGTCGACATGATGTCGCCGCGCGAGCAGCGGATGCTCCCGTTCGCCTACTACGGGGGGCAGAAGATGGTCGCCGCGTTCCCGACCGTCACGATGCCGCACGACACCAAGCGGCAGGCGATGCGCGGCAACAACGTCGCGTTCACCCGTTGCGTCACCCCGCACGAGCTGATCCCCGGCCACCACCTCCAGGGGTTCGCCGGCGAGCGCGAGCGGACGCACCGCCGCCCGTTCCGGACGCCGTTCCTCGGGGAGGGGTGGTGCCTCTACTGGGAGTTCCGGTTCCTCGACCTCGGCTGGGCCCGGACGCCGGAGGAGCGGATCGGCATGCTCGTCTGGCGGCGTCACCGCGCGGCGCGCGTCCTCCTCTCGCTGAAGTACCACCTCGGCGAGATCTCCACCGCGGGGATGATCGACTTCCTGGTCGAGCGCGCCGGCCTCGAGCGGGACGGCGCGACGGGAGAGGTCCGACGCTGGATCGACGGC
>JAUIEL010000830.1 GCA_030428825.1 bacterium | reverse complement strand
CCGAACGCCCCCTCCCTCTCCCGATCCCGGCGGACCGCAGCCGACGAACGCCCCGCGGCCGAATCCCCGTTCACCGCCCCGCGCGCAGCGGACCCCCGCGAAGCGGCCCCACGCTCCACGCGCAGTGGACCTCGCCCCGCGCAGCGGTGTCACCAGCCCGCGCAGCGACCCCAGCCCAGCGCAGCGCCGCGACCGCCCCGCGCAGCGGCCCATCGCACCACGCGCAGTGCCCCCTGCCCCGCGCAGCGGTGTCACCAGCCCGCGCAGCGACCCCAGCCCAGCGCAGCGCCGCGACCGTCCCGCGCGCAGCGGCTACAATCTCACGTTGAACACGCCCTTCATGGCGAAGCCGAACAGCAGTCCGACGACGCAGAAGATGATCATCCACGGGTAGATGTCGCCGTCCATGCCGAGCATGTCGGAGCGGCGGTGGTGGTCGACCTTGATCCAGTCGACCTTGTCGGCGGAGCCGAACGCGCCCTCGGCGGGGAACATCAGGGCGTCGAGGAGCGACGCGGAAGCCTTGTACTTGCCGGGGGAGATCTTGCGCATCGAGGACTCGGCGTCGATGCGCTTGGCGTACGCCTGACCGTCGACCGTGACGGTCACCTCGTGCGCGCCCTCCTCGGCGACGCGGAGGCGCCACGCGACGTCGCGGGTGTCGAGGCAGCGGACCGGACCTTCCTCGACGACCAGGGCGCCGTCGGGGAGGTCGAGCTCCACGGCGTCCTCGATCGGGTCGAGCCCCTCCGCCAGCCGCGCCTCGAGGACGACGACGTCCCCCTTCTTCAGCGGGTCGAAGCCGTAGAACGCGTCGAACTGGAACAGCACCGGGGCGACGACCACGATCATCGGGATCAGCGCCACGGAGCAGCAGGCGAAGTAGAGGAAGTTGTCCCGGAAGAGGCGGACGATCGCGCGGGTCAGGACCCCGAGGTCGTCCTGGAAGAGCCGGATCTCGTGGAGGCTCCCCCAGAGGCGGTCCTTCACGGTGGCGATCTTCTCCTGCGGCGACGTCCACTTGAACAGCAGCAACAGGACGACGCCGAGCAGCGCCGAGATGATCGACAGCCCGAGCCACGGCGGCATCCATCCGAAGACGGCGTCGACCGCGCCGAAGAGGGCGTTCATCGTCGAGTTGAGGGCAGCGACCATCGCGTCCATTCCGGGTCCGTTGTGCGCCGAGCCGAGGGGGCGCGGGGACTACGAGATGTAGCCGAGCCCGCGCAGCTTCTTCTTGATGTCCTCTTCCGACTCGCCGGCCTCCTCGAGCTGCGAGATCTCCTTCTCGAGCGCGTGGTGGATGAACTCCTCCGGCGAGGAGTAGCCGGCGATCCCGGCGTACTTCTTGATCTTCTCCAGCAGGTCCTTGTCGATCTTGACCTTCGGGCCTCCGAACATGATGACTCCTTGATGACGTCGGGCGGTTACCAGAGGGGCTTCCCGACCATGTCGTCGGGCTTGTCGATTCCGTACTCCTTCAGGAGCGTCACGGTCAGGTCGTACAGCTTCGGGTCGGTCGCCCGGAGCTCGCGGTTCGAGAAGAGGACGCCGGGGACGAGCTCGGCCGCCATCAGGTGGCAGCCGGACCAGGCGTCGAGGTTGTCCTGGACCAGCGTCTCCGGGACCTTCCCCTCGACCGAGTCGTTGTCGTTCCGGACCTCGCGGCTGAACCCGACGACGATCTCGGGCGCGTGCGCCATCGCCTCGCCCGAGTAGATGTCCTTCGAGCGGTTGACGCGCAGCGCGATCTTCTTGCCGGACTTCGGGTCCTTCTCCCCCTGCAGGCGCTGGACGATCTCGTCGACCAGCGCGTCGGCGTCCGCGGGGTCGACGATGCCCCTCGGGTCGCGCCCCTTCAGGTTCAGGTAGATCGTCTGGAACCCGAAGTTGAACGCGCGCGTCTTCGACCAGTCGACGCCGCCGAGGAAGTCGATCGTCCGCGGGTCGGGGTCGTCCGGCTCCTTCTTCTCCTTCAGGACGAGGTAGCCGTTCCGCTCGAGCCAGGTGTTCAGGCTGAACTTCCGATAGAACGGCGAGAACCCGTGGTCGGACATCACGATCAGCGTGTCGTCCGGCGAGAGGAGCTGCCGCGCCTCGCCGAGGACCCGGTCGAGGTCCTGATAGAGCCACTCGATGAACCCGCTGTTCTTCAGGTTCGTCGTCGCGGAGTGGCCGGGGTGCGCGGCGTCCATGCACCGCCACATCATGTGCGAGTTCAGGTCGATCGAGCTGAAGTAGTAGAAGAAGAGCCCCGACTCGTGGTCGCCCAGGAGGTCGAGGAGCATCTTCTTGCGCCGCTCCCAGAGCGACATCGAGTACTCCCGGAACTCGTCGTCCGAGAGGACGTTCTCCTCCAGCGCCTTCGTGTTCTCCGGCATCCCCTTCGTCTCGAACAGGCCGTACCGGTCGGCCAGCTCGCCCGCCCAGTCGGACGGGGTCGAGCTGGCGCCTGCCGGCGCGCCCGAGGATCTGCAGGTAGAGCTCGTAGAGCATGCGGATGCCCGAGGCGCCGATCGGGTGGCCGAAGCACTTCAGGCCGCCGTCGATCTG
>JAUIEL010000829.1 GCA_030428825.1 bacterium | reverse complement strand
CGGACGGTCGGACCCGCGCCCCCGGCCGGCCGGGGGCGCGGGTCCGACCGTCCGCGATCCACCACGCCGCGGCCGAGGCGACCAGGAGCAGGGCGGCGATCGACTTCACGTGCATCAGGGCGACTCCGGTCCAGAGGGGGAGCGGCGACGGGCGCGCCAGCAGCGGCGCGAGGGCGAGCGCCCGCGCCCGCCGGTCGCCGCCGTGACGGGCGTCGAGGCGGCCGCGCAGGAGGGAGAGCGCGCGGGAGAGCCGGGAGTCGACGGTCTTCACCGGCGCGCCGAGACGGCTCGCGATCCGGCGGGGCGGGAGCCCTTCGAAGTAGCGGAGGAGGACGACCTCGCGGTACGGCTCGTCGAGGTCGCGGACCGCGCGGACGAGCGCGACCCGCTCCTCGTGCCGGGCGGCGAGCGCGGCGGCGTCCGACGTCGCCTCGGGGACGGCGGCCCGGCGCTCGCGGTGGCGCCGCCGTTCGTCGCCCCGTCGGACCAGACGGGCCTCGTTCGTGACGACGCGCGCGAGCCACGCGCGGAGCGAACCGGCGGAGCGGGGCGGGCGCTCCAGCGCCTTCACCACCGCGGTCTGCAGCGCGTCGTCCGCCGTCGCCACGTCGCGGCAGAGATGCCGGGCGAGGCCTCGGAGGGCGCGGGCGTTCGCGGTCAGGTCGTCGGCGGGGGCGGGCATCCGGGTCTCCTTCGCTCGAAGGACAGGATGCCGCGCCTCGGCGATTCCCCGCGGGATTTCCTCGCGGGGGACCGAGCGATCAGGGCTGGAGGTCGAGGCGGAGGGCGTTCGAGGTGCTCTTCCCGCCCGGCTCGATCAGCGCGTACTGCACGAAGAGGGAGACGGGCCCGTTCCCGCCGGGGATCGGGATCGGGAGCGACCCGGTGCCGGGGTTCGGGACCGCGGCGAACAGGAGGATCGGGACCGGGACGAGGATCGCGCCGTCGAACTCGAACACCGGGACCGGGTTCGACTGGAGGGAGGCGACGAGGAACAAGGTCGCGCTCGTCGGGACTCCGTCGAGGGAGAGCGTCGTCGTCTCGCCGCTTCCGAGGCCCGTGCCGCAGGCGGTCAGGACGGCGGACGGGTGGTTCCCGAACCCGAGATCGGTCTGGCACTGCTCGCCGACGAACGTCTGGCCGGCGTTCGGCTGGCCCGGGGTCTCGGCGGTCGCCGGCGGCCAGGAGAAGTCGGCCGCGGACGATCCGGTGCCGGCGCGCTGCAGCGAGTCGCCGATCGGCGTCGAGCTCGACTCGGTGACCCCGACGTCGGTCGACGTGAGGCCGATCGCCGGTCCGTCCGTGGCGGTCATCGTCCCCTCGTAGCTCAGGAACTCGACGACCGTCCCCTGCGGATCGACCAGCGCGAGGCCGTCGGGGTCGCCGTTCTGCATCGACGAGAACGCGAACGCGAGCGTCCCGTACCCCGCCTGCTGGTCCGGCAGGACGCCCGAGAGGGAGACGGTCTTGTACGCCCCGCCGCCGTTCCCGTTGTAGCCGACGACCGTCCAGGAGCCGAGGTCGACGCCGGCCGGCCCGGCGACCTCGACGAACTCTCCGGCGTCCGAGCCGGCGTTGTCGTAGTGGAACTCGTTGATCCACGGAACGGCGGTCACGCCGCCGGCCTGAGGGGTGGCGCTCGCGGTCGTGCTCGGGGCCGACTCGTTCCCCGTCGTGTCGACGGCGGTGACGCGGTAGGTGTACGTCGTCCCGTTGGTGACGCTCGCGTCGACGGCGTCGCTCGTGGGGAGGAGGGCGCCGTTCTGCTGGACGAATCCGCCGCCCCCGACCGAGCGATAGAGGTTGTACCCCGCGAGGTCGGTCTCGGCGTTGTCGTCCCAGCCGAGCGGGACGACGCCGTCGCCGCTCGCCGCGACGAGACCGGTCGGAGCGGCCGGGGGCGTCGTGTCGGTCCCGCAGGTCGCGGAGAAGAGGCAGGCGACCCACTCGGGGTGGTCGACGAACGGATTCCGGTTCCCCTGGAACTGGTGGACGACGTCGTTCTTCTGCATCTCGATCGCGTCGACCGGGTCCTGCTGGTGCCACTGCAGGAGGGTCTGCAGGATCCCCATGTACGCGGTCGACTCGTTGTTGCCGGTGTTCTTCGACTGGATCAGCGCCTCGCTGTTCGTGACGATGAGGTTCGGCTCGGCGTGCCCGGTGCCGCCGTGGGTGCCTCCTTCGTACCGGACATCGGCGTAGAGGATCGCGCGGGCGACGTCGCCCCGCCGTCCGATCCAGGTCTCCCACGTCCCGTCGGAGAAGGAGCCGGACGTCCAGTTCGAGTTCCCGGGATACGAACCGCTCCCGCCGCCGGCGCCGCCGTTCGGATCGGTCGGCAGCTCCTGACACGCGGCGGTGCAGCTCCGGAACGGCTTGTTGCTGCGCGCGGCGTTGTACGCCCCGTTGGCGAGGAACAGCAGGTGGCAGTCGGTGTACGGGTAGTTCCCGGACGCGTCGTCGGGGAAGCCGTACGACTTCGGCCACGAGTGCTCGCGGTCGTAGAACGAGTTCCCGCCCCCCTGCTTCGGGTAGCTGGCGTTCCGGTAGAGGTCGAGCACGTTC
>JAUIEL010000065.1 GCA_030428825.1 bacterium | reverse complement strand
ACGCGGGTCACCGCCGTCGTCAACGAGCGACGCGGCGGCCGCCTGATCGTGATCGTGCCCGGTTGGCTCGGGAAGGCGGACACGCCGTACGTGCGGCGGGCGGCGGCGGTCCTCCACGACGCCGGGTTCTCGGTCGCCCGCCTCCTCCTCCGCTCCGGCGCGCCGGGCCCCGACCTCCCGCCGTCGATGTTCGCGTCGGCCGGCCTGGAGGAGGTCGTCGCCGCGACGGACCGGCTCGTGCGTCGATTCGGTGCGCGGTCGGCCGGACTCCTCGGCTACTCCCTCGGCGGGAACCTCGTGCTCCGGGCCGCCGCGCACCGCGAACGCGCGCCGGAGCTGCGCGCCTGTCTCGCCGTCTGCCCGCTCGTCGACTTCGCTCCGGTGGTCGACGCCCTCGACCGCGGGCCGCGGTGGGTCCGCGGGTACTTCCTCCGGAAGTGGCGGCGCGCCCTCGCCGCGACCGCGGGCGACGCGAACGCCGACGGGCTCGCGGACGTCGGCACGATCGGGGAGCTCTGCGAACGGCTGGTCCGCCGGTCGACCGGCCGGGGCGACGCGCGGGACGCCCTCGCGCGCTACCGGCTGCATCGCGAGACGCTCGCCGCGCTCCCCGCCGCGACGCAGATCGTGGCGACGCTCGACGATCCGGTCATCCCCGTCGAGTCGATCCGGAGCCTCGTCGGCGACGGTCCCCCCGAGCTCGTCGTGACGTCCCACGGCGGGCACTGCGGATTCATCGAGGACTTCCGCCTCCGGGCCGCGATCGATCGGCACGTCGAGCGGTTCTTCTCGTCGCGGCTCGCGCCGGACGCCGGCGGAGGATCGGGCGGTCCCTGAGCGGATCGCCGGGCGACCGGTCGGTTCGAGTCCCGGCGTCGGTTCCCGAATTCGATCGCTCCTCGCGCCGTCGTCCGACACCCACGGGGCGACGGATCGAGGCGACTCGTCCCCCGGTCCGTCGCGCGCCGCGCGGCCGGGGACGGACCTCGGCCGGCGTGCGCCCGCCGGTCCGTCTCTCGGACCGGGGCCGAAGGTTCCGCGCGCCCGCGCGGAGGAAGGACCGCGACCTTGTCGATCTCCACTCCTCTCTCTCGTCTCGGAGCGGCGCGTCCGGCGCCGTCGTTCCTCGCGTTCGTCGCGCTCGTCGCCGGCTGGGGCGGGTCCGCGCACGCGGGAACCCTCACGGCCGGAAGCGGCTCGTCCCCCGTCGCGTTCCCCGACGCTTCCGGCGCCGGCTTCGAGGACGGCGGCGGCGAGACGACGTACGGGCAGGTCTCGAGCCCCGGGAACCAGTGGGGACCGTGGGTCTTCGGCGGCGACTCCGGGATCACGGACGACAGCTCTCCGCTCACGGCGCTGAATCCCTCGGCGCCCGAGGGACAGTCCGTCGGGTTCCTGCGGGGGGCGGGGACGGTCGAGGCGTCCCACGCCTTCGCGATCGGAACGTACCGGTTGCGCCTGAAGGCCGCGCAGCGTGGCCAGACCGTCGGGACGGACACGCAGGTCGTGAGGGCGACGATCGACGGAGAGACGATCGCCGAGTGGACTCCGGTCGGGAGCGCCTACGCGGAGCTCGTGTCGCGGCCGTTCACGTTCGACGTCGCGACGACCGGGCTCGTGACGCTCGCCGGACGCGACGCGACCGGGACGCACGTCGCGTTCGTCGACGAGGTCCGATTGGAGCCGGTGGCGGATTGGGCGGAGACGTCCACCTGGGGAGGGGCCGGTCCGCCGACGGCCGCGGACGACGTGATCGTCCCGGCCGGGGTCTCGGTGGCCCTGACGGGGCCGAGCGTCGCTTCGACGATCACCGTCCACGGCGAGCTCCTCGCCTCGAACCGCGACGTGACGGTCGACGCGGTGTGGGTGCGCGTCGGCGGCGCCGGGAGCCGCCTGGAGGTCGGGACCGCGGCGGCGCCGTTCCCGCACGAGTTCACGCTGACGCTCACCGCCACCGCGTCCTCGGGGACGTTCGGGATCGCCGGGACGAAGTTCCTGATGGCGATGGACGGCGGGACGATCGACCTGCACGGGAAGCCGAAGCGGAGCTGGACCCGGCTCGACGGCGACGTCGCGCCGGCGGCGGGCACGATCACCGTCGCGGACCCCGTCGATTGGGAGGCGGGGGACGAGATCGTGCTCGCGGGCACGGTCTTCCAGCCGGCGACCGATCCGGATCCGAGCTACCCGAACTACATCGACTACTCCGACCAGGTCACGGTGCTGAGCGTCGATCCGACCGGTCTCGTCGTCACGCTCGATCCGAGCGGCGGCAGCGTCATGCATCCGCACCTCGGCGGCGCGCCGGGGACCGTCGCGACGAACGGGCCGTCCCAGGCGCCGCTCTTCCAGTCGTGGACCGTCGACCTGCGCGCCGAGGTCGGGCTCCTGACCCACAACGTCAAGGTCCAGGGGAACGCGGCGTCCGACGTCTCGGAGTTCGGCGGCCACATCATGATCATGCGCCCCTCCGGAACGACGTCCGGGGGGCGCGCCTACCTCTCCAACGTCGAGCTGTTCCGCATGGGGCAGAAGCAGGTCCTCGGCCGGTACCCGATGCATTGGCACCTGATGCTCGACCTGGCGGAGGGGCAGTTCATCACCGACAGCAGCGTCCACCGCTCGTACAACCGCGCGATCACGATCCACGGGACCGACCACGTCGAAGTCTCGCGGAACGTCGTCCACGACACGGTCGGCCACGCGATCTTCCTCGAGGACGGTTCGGAGCAGTTCAACACGATCACGGACAACCTCGTCCTGACCACGATCAAGCCGCCGCCGGGGGAGGAGATGCTCCCGAGCGACAACGAACAGGACGTCGTCCAGAACCGCTGCCCGGCGTCGTTCTGGATCACGAACCCGATGAACACGATCACGGGGAACGTCGCCGCGGGGACGGAGGGGACCGGCTTCTGGTTCATCTTCCCCGAGGCGCCGATGGGGCTGTCGCAGACCGACCCCGAGGCCCGCGCGTACTTCACGGGCCGCGTCCCGATCGAGACCGCTCTCGGCGTGTTCGACGGGAACGTGGCGCACAGCTGCGGTACCGGGTTCGACGTCAACGACTCGATCCGGTTCGACCGGAACGATCCGACGCCGCCGAACCACACGATCGTCACCGACGGCGACTGGGATCCGCCGGGCGGCCAGGAGGTGATCACGAACTTCACCGCCTGGAACTGCGACATCGGGATCTACGCGGGCGTCGGCGAGGAGGAGCTCGTCTACTGGAACTGCGTCCTCGCGGCGAACTTCGAAGGGGTCCGGCTCGCGAGCCCGCACACGGTCCGGAACTCGCTCCTCGTCGCGGTCGGTCTCCCCGACCTGTCGCCTCACCAGTTCGGCTACATGCTGTACGACGGGCCCGGTCGGCTCGAGACCAGCCACTTCGAGGACTACGTCGGCACGAGCGTGCTCGGGAACCACTTCGCCCTGGCGGTCTCCAGCGGCGCGGCCCAGTTCCACACGAACTCGCTCTTCAGCGGCCTCACGCACGAGCCGATCCCGAACCCGCACTCGACCGTGCTCTTCCCGGACTACGCGTCGATGCTCACGGGGACGACGCCGACGACCTGCGGGGACACGGGTCCGGGGAACGCCGACGCGCCGTACTTCTGGGGCGCCGTGCTGCGCGATGTCGACGGGACGCTCCTGTCGTTCTACAACGTCCCGCCCGTGCCGGGCCTGAGCGTCGTCGGGAACCACCCGCTGATGTCCGTGCCGATCGCCCCGTGGATCGAGTACCCGTTGCCGAACAGCGGCGCGGTCGCCTCGGTCCTCCGCTACGGCCACCTCGTGCTGCGGCACCCCGGGATCGCGGCGGCGTCGGTGCCGAACGTGACGATGCAGCGCTTGCCGAACTCCTGGACCCAGATGCCCGGGTCGATCCCGCTGACGGACCCGGGGAGCGCCGCGTACCTCCACTGCTTCAAGCGATTCGCCCACAAGCAGTGGCCGGTCGTCGTCGAGTCCGGCTTCACCTACCGGCTCGACTTCGTCCAGGCCTCGTCGACGCCGGGGGCGAACCACGTCACGCTGACCCTCGAAGATGTCGACGCGCCGGACTCGCTCTACCTGGTCCTGCCGGGCCTCGCGGCGGGCGGGGGGCTGTCGGTCGCGAACGCGGTCAAGGTCGCCGACCACGCGGCTTTGCTGGGGAGCGCCGTGACGAGCTACTGCGTGACCGGGACGGACATGGAGCTGAAGTTCGTGGACGTCGCCGGCGCGCACGAGGTCGACGTCATCTGGTGACGCCTCGAACGTCCGGCGGCCGCCGGGAGCGGTTCGGTCAGCGATCCGCCCCGGCGGCGACCAGCGAGGCGACCACGTCCGCGTACGTCTTCAGCGCCCGGCGCCCCTTCGGCGTGATCCGGTACGAGCCGCGCTCCACCCGCTCGAACCAGCCGTAGACGTCGCGCTGGCAGATGGTCGCCGCCTTCACGACCCCGCTCGCGGCGCGGAGCTCGGCGGTCCGGAGCGGCGACGAGGCGCCGAGGGCGGCCGCGCACCGGAGGGCGTCCTGCCGGTACGCGGTGACCCGCTCGACGCGCGTCGTGCCGCCGACGTTCGGGTCGCCGACCCGGTGCTCGAACTCGAGCAGCAATCGGTGGCGCCGGTGCGCGCTCCCGCGCGGTCGGTACGGCGCCGGGTCGAGCCGGACCTCGACCCGCCGGCTCGACACCGTCATCAGCCCGATCCCGAGCCGTCGGGCGAGGTCGCGGACCCGGCGCCACTGGCGGCGCCAGAGCGGCGCGGACCGGGGGAACGCGACGTAGACCGCGTCGGTCAGCTTCAGCCGGTCGACGGCCTGGAGGATCAGGTCGAGGTTGAGGCCGCTCTTCAGCTCGACCACGACGGGCGGCTCGTCGCCGCGGCGCGCCACGACGTCGCAGTGTTCGACCTCCGCCTTGACGTCGTACCCCTGCGCGAGCAGGTAGTCGCGGACCGGCGGGTAGAGCTCCGATTCTCGAATGGCGTCCTCCTCGGAGCGACCATCCTACGCGTCGATCGAACGAGCGCGATCGGTCGTGGCGCCTCGCGACGTCTCGAGGCGGGCGGGCGCCGCCGGTCCGGTCGGGGTCGGCGCCGTCGAGGCGCCGTGGACGGCGGGCCCGCGATCAGAACTCGACGCGGTCGCCGAGCCAGAGCTCCTTCTTCTTCTTCTTCTTCTCGGCGTACTTCTTCTTCCCGGCCTTCGTCCACTTCATCTTCCCCTCCAGGGCCATCGAGTCGTCCTTCAGGAAGATCGTGAAGCCGCCGACCTCCTTCGCCTTCTTCCCGCCGGCCACCAGGAGCTCGCCCTTCAGGCCGTCGTCGACGCGCTCCCCCTTCACCAGGAGCGGGCCGGCCGCGGTCTCGAGCGTCCCCTGGTACTGGCTCTGGTACGTCTTCTCGAGGGTGAGGACGCCGTGCGAGGTGACGAACGTGCCGGCGAAGCCGGGGTCGACCGCGGTCACGGCGTTCCAGTCGATCTCGAGCTCGGTCGAGGCGATCCGCGAGCATTGTGCGAACGTCGGCGAGCCCAGAATCGGATGCGTGTCCGCGTCGAACAGGTCGTGCTCCACCGTGAACCGGAAGCGATGCGGCGCCGACTCCGGCTGCTGCGTCGCCCAGACCGCCTGGACGTTCATCGTCAGGTCGCCCATCGCGAGGGCGGGGAGCGGGGCGACGTCGCCGTCCTCGTACAGGTGCTCGAACGGCTCGCCGTTCCCGAGCGCCGCGAGCTCGGAGTCGAAGGTGATCTCCTGGGCCGGCGCGGTGATCGGGCACGGGCCTTCGCCGACGAGCTCCCAGAGCGGCAGCTCGCACCGATCGAACTCCGCCGACGTCGTGAGCCCCTCCATGTCCTGGAAGCTGTAGGTGTAGCTCTTCGAGTCGTGGAACGAGAGGAGATCGACGTTCCCGCCGGTCTTGTCGAGGCCGAAGGCGAGGTTGAAGTCGACGCCGGTCTCGGTGGTCACGCTGTTCTCGCCGTTCACGTTCTTCGGGGCGTAGTCGCGGAGCTGGACCCGGTCGAGCACGTCCTGCGCGTCGTTCGTCTCACCGATCAGGGCGACGCGGATCGACGCGCGACGGTTGAACCAGCCGCGGTGCCCGTCGTGGTCGGCGAGGACGTGGGGGCGGAATCCCGGGCCGACCGTGCTGACGCGGACGTAGCGCTCGGCCGGGTTGTACGAGGCGAACTGCTCGACCTCGAACTGGACGTCGACGCTCCCCGCGGGCCACGCGGCCGACCCGTTGGCGGGCTTCGCGTTCCAGCTCTCCTTGATCTGGACGATCTGCTTCAGGTACGCCCAGACCGGCGGCGACGACTCGAGCCCGCGGCTCACGGAGCGTTCCTCGTCGAGCAACGCGTCGATCTCCTCGACGATCGCGGTCGACGTGGTGGCGGAGGTCCTCCCGGCCCCCGTCTCGCGGCGCTCGCCGAGCACCGTCAGGAGGCGGGTCCGGCCTCCGTCGCGGCCGCGGAGGACGACCGCGTCGGCGTCGAACCCGATGGCGAACAGTCCCTTCATCGTCGTCGCGTCCGCGTTCTCGATCACGATCGGGACGCCCATGCGGAGGGCGACGTCGAGGACGCGGCGCTCGCCGGCCGCGGGCGTCGAGGTCGCGAGGTCGAGGCCGATGAAGCGGGCCGAGCGGAGCGCCGCGGCGACGCCCCGCCGATCCCCCTCGCCCTCGAGCACGTCCGCGTCGATGGCGGCGGCGGCCCGGAGCGGCCGGCCGTGGGCGAGTCGGAGCAGCGCCGGCGACGTGGCGCCGCCGACGAGGACCGCCTCGTCCGCCGGCGCCGCGTCCCCGCGGGCCGTCCAGGTGATCGCGGTCGCCGCTCCGCGAGGGGCGTCGGCAGGGCCGCCGGCGAGGCTCGGGGCGACGGCGGCGGCGCCGAGCAGCAGGGCGGGGCCGGCGAGCGGGAGGCTGGGGAAGCGGCGGGCGGAGAGCGAGGGGCGGCGCGTCATCGTTCGGGCTCCGGGTTCGGTGTCTCGTTCCCCCCCGGAGGCGGATCCGTCGCGGCGGTCCCCTGATCGCATCCGAGAAAAACCGACCTTCCGCTCCCCGGCGTTCGCCGGACGTTCGGCGATGCACCTCCGGCTGCGGGCCGTATCTCGGCCGCGAGGAACTCGCCTCGCACCCACGGCCGTTCCTCGACGGACTGGTACCATCGCCTCCCGGACGGCCTGCCCGACTTCGGCGCGATCGACTCCCCCCCGCGGTCGCAGTTCTGGGAGGAACTTCATGCTTTCGCCGTCCCCCGCGCGTGCCCTCGGGTCCGCGCTCGCCCTCGCCGTGTTCTCGTCCCCCTCCGCCTTCGCCCAGGGCGGCCCGACGACGCGCTTCGTCCCGGTCCAGGCCGGCCCCGACGCCCCGGCCCTGGAGTTCTCGCGGTCCGCGCCCGGCCGCGTCCTGATCCAGCTCGAGCGGACGGCGCTCGAAGGGTCGACGCTCGACCGGAGCTGGCGCGGCGGCCGGCTTGCGCCGTACGTCCCGACCGCGATCCCGCGCCTCGACCTGGAGCTGTTCGCGGCCGGCGTCACCGGGATCACCCGCGCGACGATCGACGTGAAGGACGAGGTGCGCGGGCGCGAGCTCGGCCTCGACCGATGGTTCGTCGCGCAGGTCTCCGTCGGCGTCGACGTCGAGGCGCTCGCGCGACGGCTGCGCGCGCTGCCCGACGTCGAGGACGCCGGTCCGGACCGGCGCGCGTTCCCGGCCGCGGTGCCGAACGATCCGCTGCACGCGAACCACTGGGGGCACGACAACACCGGGCAGATGCTCGACTACTGCTGGGGGTGCGGCGGCCACCCCGGCGGGAGCCCGGTCGGCACGCCCGGGTTCGACGCGAACGCCGAGACCGCGTGGGACGCTCCGCAGGGGTACGGCTCGTCCGGGGTCGTGATCGCGATCATCGACTCGGGCGTCGACGCCGGCCACCCCGACCTGAATCAGGTCGCGGGGTGGGACTACGGCGACAACGACTCGAACCCCACCGACGACGCCTCGGGCGGCGGGCACGGCACCGCGTGCGCGGGCGTCGCGGCGGCGATCGCGAACAACGGGCTCGGGACGGCGGGGATCGCCGGCGGCTGCTCGATCATGCCGCTGAAGGTCGCCGACAGCGGCGGCAGCATGTTCTTCTCGGCGGTGGCGAACGCGATCCTCCACGCCGCGGACAACGGCGCCGACGTCGCGTCGCTCAGCCTCGGCGCCGCGATCTCGAACGAGCCCACGACGTCGAGCGCGATCTCGTACGCGAACGGCGCCGGCGTGACGATCCTGGCCGCGACCGCCAACGCGAACCAGTCGTCGATCGACTACCCCGCGAACCACGCGCTGGTCATCGGCGTCGGGGCCGCGTCGCCGTGCGGCGAGCGGAAGCGGTCGTCGTCGAGCCCGAGCGAGCTGAACCCGGGCGTCGCCGCCGACCCGAACGGCTACACCTGCGACGGCGAGCGGTGGTGGGGCTCGAACTACGGGACGAACGGCCAGGACGCGGCGGGCGCGGTCGACGTCATCGCGCCGACGATCCTCCCGACGACCGACATCCAGGGAGGCGGCGGGTACGACTCGGGGAGCTACTCGCTCTGGTTCAACGGCACGTCGTGCTCGACGCCGTACGCGGCGGGCGTCTGCGGGCTGATCCTCTCCGCGAACCCCGGCTTCTCGCCGACGCAGGTGCGCGACCGCCTGGTCTCGACCTGCGACGACGTGACGAGCGTCGAGTCGGGCGCCGGCTGGGACCGCTACACCGGCTACGGCATGGTGAACGCGGCGGACGCGGTCGGCGGCGGCGGCACGCCGACGCAGCAGTACACGACGATCCCGTACTCCACCGGCTTCGAGGCCGCGAGCCTCGACGCGTACTGGTCGACGATCCTCGGCGCCGAGGGCCGGGTCCAGGTGACGACGGCGAACGGTCCGTTCGCGGGGGCGCGACACCTGACGATGGACGACACCGTCGACGGGAGCGCGTACTCGCTGAACGAGGCGCGGCTCCACCTCGACCTGAGCGGCGAGACACAGGTCGACCTGGCGTTCCGGTGGAAGGAGTTCGGGGACGAGACGCACGCGCAGGACGGCGTCTACCTCTCCGACGACGGCGGCCAGAGCTTCGCGAAGGTGCTCGACCTGGACGGCGGCGCGACCACGAACGGCGTCTGGCAGGCGGTCGCGCTCGACCTCGACGCGGCGGCGGCCGGGGCGGGGCTCGCGCTCACGTCGACGTTCGTGGTGCGGTTCCAACAGTACGACAACTACGCCATCGCCACCGACGGCTTCGCCTTCGACGACGTCTCCGTGACGCCCGGCGGGAGCACCGGCGGCGGCGACCGCGCGACGGTGCCGTACGCGACCGGGTTCGAGTCGGGCGCGCTCGACTCGTTCTGGTCGACCGCCTCCACCGCCGAGGGGAGAATCCTGGTGACGACGGCGAACGGCCCCTCGGCCGGGAGCTGGCACCTGACGATGGACGACTCGGTCGACGCGGGCGCGCTGTCGCAGAACGAGGCGTGGCTCCGGCTCGACCTGACCGGCGAGACCGACGTCGAACTGACGTTCGACTGGAAGGAGTTCGGGGACGAGACCCACGCGCAGGACGGCGTCTACCTCTCCGACACGGACGGCGGGAGCTTCGTGAAGGTGCTCGACCTGAACGGCGGCTCGACGACGAACGACGTCTGGCAGACGATCACGCTCGACCTCGACGCGGCGGCGGCCGGCGCGGGCCTGTCGCTGAACGACGAGTTCGTGGTGAAGTTCCAGCAGTACGACAACTACGGGATCGCGACCGACGGCTTCGCGTTCGACGAGATCGGCGTCGCCCCGGGCGGCGGCGGCGGCAACGGAGCGACCCCGCCGTACGCCACCGGCTTCGAGGGCGGCCTCGACGCGTACTGGTCGATCGTCGAGGGGACCGAGGGACGCGTCCAGGTGACCTCCGCGAACGCGCCGTTCGCCGGGACCCAGCACCTGACGATGGACGACTCGGTCGACGGCGGCGCGTACTCGCAGAACGAGGCGTGGCTCCGTCTGAACCTCGCCGGTCAGGGGCAGGTGCAGCTGACGTTCCGCTGGAAGGACTTCGCCGAGGAGACGCACGCGCAGGACGGCGTCTTCTTCTCCGACGACGACGGCCAGAACTTCGTGAAGGTGTTCGACCTGAACGGCGGTTCGACGCCGAACGGGGTCTGGCAGACCGCGAACCTCGATCTCGACGCCCTCGCCGCGGGCGCGGGGCTGTCGCTGACGTCGTCGTTCGTCGTGAAGTTCCAGCAGTACGACAACTACGGGATCTCCACCGACGGCATGGCGTTCGACGACGTCTCCGTGAACTGAGCCGGTCGGACCCGACCGCACGGGAGAGCCGACGGGCCGCGGCGCGCGCCGCGGCCCGTTCCTCGTCGGGGGGGCGGCGCCGCGGGAGGAGCCTTCTGGTCGAGGCCCTCGGATCGTCGTATCCTCCTCGATCGGGCCCGCCGGGGGCCGGGAGCGACGGACGATGACGGAGAGCGTCACGCGACTGCTGGGCGAGCTGCGCGGGGGGGACGACGAGGCGCTGCCGGCGTTGGTCTCGGCGGTGCAGAGCGAGCTGAAGGAGCTCGCGTCGCGGCACCTGAAGGGGGAGCGCGCGAACCACACGCTGCAGCCGACGGCGCTCGTCAACGAGGCGTACCTGCGGCTCATCGATCAACGCGAGCAGAACTGGAACAACAAGAACCACTTCCTCGCGATCGCGTCGACCGCCATGCGCCGCGTGCTGCTCGAGCACGCGCGGGCGAGACTGACCGAGAAGCGGGGGGGCGGCGCCGAACGGGTCTCCCTGTTCGACGTCCCGACGGCGACCGAGGAGAAGCCGGAGACGTTGGTGGCGCTCGACGCGGCGCTCGACCACTTCGCGAAGATCGACCCGCAGAACGCGCGGATCGTCGAGCTCCGGTGGTTCGGCGGGCTGAGCGTCGCCGAGACCGCGGCGATCCTCGACGTGTCGACGCGGACCGTCGAGCGCGGCTGGCGCGCGGCGGCCGCGTGGCTCCGGACGCGGATCGAGGACGAGAGCTGAGCGGAGCGGCGTGAGACGCGGGACCGCCCGCGCTCGCGGAGGCGAACGCGGGCGGTCGCGGCCGGCGCGCCGCTCAGACGAGGTACGAGAGGACGCCGAGGGCGACGGCGCCGATCCCGAGCGGGATCTGGGCGTGCGTGAGCCGGGCGATCAGCGCCTCGCTCTTCTCCTTGGCGGTCTCGTTCTTCGCGAGGAAGCCGGAGAGGAGACCGAACCCCATCAGGAACCCGATCAGGATGTTCGCGACGATCATCGCGAGCACGATCGCGCCGTTCAGCGACGCGAACGAGAGGCTCAGGTTCGGCAGCCACCGCACCAGCCACAGGATGCCCAGGGCGAGCACCCCGAGCCCGAAGAAGCCTTGATACGGCGCGATGCGAGTGAAGATCGCCTGCGAGTTCGGCTTGCGGGCGACGATGAGCGGGGACGCGGTGATGAGGCCGCCGACGATGGTGAGGATCGGGAACATGGGACGACTCCGGTTCGAGGTGAAGGGTGAAGGGGGCGTCGCGAAGACGCCCGGGGAACGATGAGGGAGCCTCGCGGCTTCCGATGGGATTCGTGCGGTCGGACCGGGGCGGCCGACAGGGAAACGGAGGAAGAACGTGGAGGCCGGTCGGTCGCCCGCTCCGGCCTCCCGCCTCCGGTCAGTCGTTCAGCCGGATCGTGAGGGCCTCCTCCGGCCGCTCGGCGGAGAGGGTCACGGACGCCTCGCCCGCGCGACCGTCCGCGGTCCGCGCCCGCACGACGTAGGTGCCCGGCGGGAGGGGGCCGACCCGGCGCTCGGACGACAGGAGCCCCTCCGCGGCGAGGGACTCGATCTCGTGCGTGCTCCGGCCGCCGGCGCGGTCGCGGCCCTCCTCGTCCTCGACCCGGAGCGCGGCGCGGATCGGCGCGCCGTCCTCCCGTTCGAAGCCGACGCGGAGGACCGTCCCCGGCCGGATCGAGAGGTCGAGGGTCCCGGTCTCGCCGGTCGCCACCCTCGTCCGGACCGGTTCGCCCACACGTTCGCGGGTCCGCGCGGTCACCAGGAGCTCGCCGGCCGGGACGCGGTCGATCGAGAAGCTCCCGTCGTGGCCGGTCGTCCCGGAGATGCGGTGGAGCGGGCGGCCGTCCCGGTCCCGGAGGGAGATCGTCGCGTCCGCGGCCGGCGCTCCCGTCTCGTCGCGGACCACCCCCTCCAGCCGCCCGGCCGCGGAGAGTCGGACCTCGACCCCGCCGGTCCGCGCGCCGTCGGTGACGACGACGTCGTGCCGGGTCGTGACGCCGTGCTCCGGTCCGGTCGCGGTGATCGCGTATCGCCCCGGGTGGAGCGTCTCGATCACGAACGAGCCGTCGTCCTCGACGACGGTCGCGCCGCCGCTCATCATCGCGGAGAGGTCGGAGGTGCCGTCCTCGCGACGCAGCCAGACGACCGCGCTCGAAGGGGCGGCGCCGTCGGCCGCGCGCACCACGCCGGCGATCGATCCGCCGGGGAGCGCGAGGTCGAGCCGGTGGCGCTCGACCTCCGGCACGGTCACCTGGAAGTCGATCTCGGCCCCGAGCGACGGCGAGGAGAGCACCACGAAGGTGTAGTCGCCCGGCGCGTCGAGCGTCACCTCGTAGCTTCCGTCCTCGGCGGCCGACGCGCCGCGCATCCCCTCGAGGAAGGCGCCCTGCTCGGCCAGGACCAGCACCTGCGCGTCCGGGACGGCGCGGCCTCCGTTCGTGACGCGGCCGGCGACGACGACGGGCGCGCGCGGCGGGACGCCGAGGGCGACCTCGACCGTCTCCCCCTCGACGACCGTCGCCATCGTCATCCGGAGCTCGCCGAACAGACCGCCGAGGTCCCGGGACGGGTCGTCCGACGACACGGACTCCTCGTCCGGCGTCGCGATCACCTGGTACGCCCCGGGGGCGAGGTGCGCCACGTGGAAGCGTCCGGCGGCGTCGCTCTCGAGCTCGCGGACGTCTCCCTCGCTCGACTGGAGGACGATCAGCCGGTCCGGGTCGGGGGCGCCGTTCGCGTCGTACACGACGCCCGTCAGCGCGCCGCCGCGCGTCAGGCGGACGACGTGCTCCTCCCGGCGGTCGCCCGGCAGGAGCTCGACGAACTCCTCGACGCTCGGCGCCCAGTCGTCCGATCCGGCGGTCAGCGCGACCGCGCCCGGCCCGACCGACGCCAGGACGAAGCGTCCCTCGTCGTCGCTCCGGACGGCGTCGCTCGTGGCGGGGGAGTCCTGCGCCGACGCGCGGACGTGCGCGCCGGCGACCGGCCGGCCGTCCGGGTCGAGCACGACGCCGGAGAGGAGGCCGGTGCGCGTCAGCACGAACGGCGCGTCGTCGTCGACGGGGGTTCCGTCGGCGGCGACGGTGACGCGGCGCGACTCGCTGCCGAGGTGGCCGTCCGCGCGGATCGAGAGGAACCAGTCCCCCGCGTCGATGCCGGCGAGCGCGAAGCGTCCGCCGGCCGCGGTGAACTCGCCGGCGACCTCCTTCGACGGGCCGTCGGTCCAGCCGGGCCAGTCGGCGCGGTACGCGGTGACGGTGAACGCGTCGATCGGCGTCCCTGCGTCGTCGACGACGCGGCCCGGGAACGAGGGCGGCGCGGCGAGCGTCAGGACGAGGTCGGTCGTCCCGGCCGCGACCGACGCCGCGCGGGCGCACCACGTCGCGCGGGCGTCCGTGGTGTCTCCGGCGAGCGGGGACTCGGCGAAGACGCCGTACGCGCCGGGCTCGAGGGCGGGGACGCGAAACGTCCCGTCCGCCGCCGAGCGCGCCGTGCCGTCCTCGGAGCGCGTCCGTTCGTACAGCCGCCACGAGCCGCCGCTGCCGTCGAGCGGGATCACGATCAGCTTCGCGTCCGCGACCGCGCTCCCGTCCGGCCAGACCACGGTGCCTCGCAGCTCCTCGCCGGTCTCGAGCGCGATCCGGACGTCGTCGTGCGACCCTCCCTCGACGAGGTCGAGCCGCTCGCTCTCCCCGTCGAGGAACCCCTCGGCGCGCGCCGCGATCGACTGCGGGCGCACCGCGAGCCCCCGCAGCTCGAAGCGCCCGTCGTCGTCGGTCGCCGTCCGTCCGGCGCCCTCGATCACGGAGAACGACGCGCCGACGTCTCCCTGGATCTCGGCCCCCGCGATCGGCTCGCCGTCCGCGTCGACGACGCGGCCGCGCACCACGGCGCCGGCCTGCATCGGGATCCGGACGTCGGTCCAGGCGCCGGGCGCGACCGTGAAGCCGTCGCGGCGGACGACGCCGGGGAAGACGTCGAAGCTCCCCCAGAGCGCGTACCGGAGTCCGGAGGGGAGCGCGGGGATCTCGAACGCGAGCGTCCCCTCGAAGCGGGTCGAGCGCATCAGGCCGGCGCCGCGCGAGCTCGTGCCGAACGCGCCGACCTCGGCGACGGCCGGACCGGCGGCCGTACCGGGCGGGAGCTCGAGCGTCCCGCGGATCGCGCCGCCGAGCTCGGGCTCGAGGACCACGGGTTCGCCGCCGAGGTCGTCGATCCGCGTCACCGCCGGTTCCTCGAGGAAGAGGAACGTCCCGTCGACGTCCAGGGCGACCTCCGTCGGCGCGTCGGCCGGGAGCGACAGCGTGAACGCCCCGTCGGCGCCGACGTCGGCGCGGGCCAGGACCGGCCGGCGGTCCCACGAACGGTCGGTCGGCGACGCGCCGAGGAACTCTCGGGGTTCGGCGCCCAGGGCGACCACGGCGAGCGCGGAGTCGTCCGGCGCGCCGGCGGGGAACGCCAGGCGCCCTTCGAGGGAGGTCGCGGCGCCGCTCCCCGTCCCGGCGGCCGGTTCGGCGGCGCGCGTGACGTCCGGCGCGGAGTCCGGCGCGGCGTCCGGGGTCGACGGCCCGACGCGGTCGGGGCGCGGCGGATCGACGCCGGCCTCGTCGACGATCGAATACGGGCGCGACGTTCCGGCGACGTCCCCTTCGCCCGAGAGCAGCCAGACGGCGCCGGCGCCGAGGCCGGCGAGGAGGAGGAGGAACGGGAGGGCGGGGAAGGACGACGAGCGGTTCATGGGTCTCGACCGAGGTTTGGAGTCGCGCTCCGGCCCGGGCCCCCGCGAGCGCGGATCGAAGGTCGACGACGGGGGTCGATTCCGAGGCGGAACGGACGACGCGGTTGCGCTCGCCCCCCTTCGTGCGGTTTCTCCGCCGCGCCCGACACCGAACCGCCCGCCGCCGCGTCGGTGC
>JAUIEL010000064.1 GCA_030428825.1 bacterium | reverse complement strand
CTCGACGTCGAGGTCCGAAGGGAGGCGAGAGGTGATCGCCTCGATCGCGTCCGGCTTGTTCCGCTCGATCCCGATCAGGGCGCGCTCGACGCCGAGGCAGCGCATCATGATCCGGACGCCGAGCAGCACCCTGTCGGGGGACTCGACCATCGTCCGGTGGTCGGTCGTCAGGTACGGCTCGCACTCGCAGCCGTTGACGACGAGGTGGTCGATCCGCCGGTCCTTCGGCGGGACGAGCTTCACGTGGGTCGGGAAGGCCGCGCCGCCGAGACCGACCACGCCGGCCTCGCGGACCGCGGCGACGATCTCCTCGTTCGAGAGGTCCGCCCACTCGGGGATCGTGCGGGGGCGCGCCGCCTGGGCCGACCACGGATCGACGGCGATCCGGATCGCCTCGGAGACCGCGCCGCTCGGGTGCGGCCAGAGCCCGACGTCGGCGACGGTCCCCGCCGCCGACGCGTGCAGCGGGACCGACACGAACCCGTCCGCCTCCGCGATCTTGTCGCCGCGCTCGACCCGGTCCCCCTCCTTCACGATCGGGACCGCCGGCTTCCCGGCGTGCTGGGAGAGCGGGAGGACCAGCTCGTCCGGATACGGCAGACGCCGGATCGGCAGCGACGCCGTTCGCTCCTTCAGATCGGGAGGGTGGACCCCGTGGCGGAACTCGGTCTTCATCGCCGGTTCACCCCGTCAGCCGTCGAACCGCGCGGCCCGCTTCACCCACTTCTCGAGATCCTTCTCCTTCGGGTTCAGCGGCGTGCCGGGGTGGATGATGCCGACCGGGCAGCGCTCGGCGGCGACGACGATGTCCTTGAACGGTCCTCCCCTCGGGTCCTTGACGTACGCTCGCTTCTTGTCGTCGTAGGCGAAGATGCGCGAGTTCAGGTTGGTGCACTCGTTGCAGGAGGTGCAGCGCGCGGTGTCGATGAACGCCTCGACGGCGAAGTCGTCGGCCTCCTCGAGTTCGTCTTCGGAAGAGGGAGGAGAGGAAGGAGAGGACGGCGAGGGAGGAGAGGCGGGGGCCTCCTCGGGTGGAGACGCCGGGGCCTTCGCAGCGGGGTCGAGGGTGAGGGTCGACGAGGTCGCCGCGGGCGCGCCGTTCCCGAGGTCGATCGGGGGGAGGGCGTCGGCCTCTGCGAGGAGCTGGGAGACGGTGCGGTCCTCGCCGGCGCGGAGGAGGCCCTCCGCCATCTTGCGGGCGACGACGGCGGGATAGGTCGCGCGGAGCTCGGCCATCTTGGTCTCGTACTCGGCCCGGAGGGCGGTCGCCTTCGCCTCGAACTCGTCCTCCAACGTCGCGCGGACGCCGTCGAGCGTCGACTCGCCGACCTCGAGGCCGGCCATCTGGCGAAGCTGCGACCAATAGAGGAGGCGCTCCTCGGCGAGCTCGACGATCTCCGTGGAGACCGCGAGGCGGCGGAGGCGGCGCCGCGGATCGATGGTGTGGATGAACGACTCGACCCCCTCCCGCTCGTCGGGGGGCCGCTCGAGCAGCTCGTGGAACGGGACCAACTCCTCGTCGTCGCGCGCGGGGCGGAAGTGCTTCTTGAAGCGCGCTTCGGTGCACGCCCAGTCGGCGACCGTCAGCGGCACGGTCATCGCCCGTTCGGTCCCGTCGTCGTCGACGTACTTCAGCTCGTACGACGGCCAGCGGTCGTCGATCGCGGGGTTGCCGTCGAGGCTGAGGCAGTCGGCGAGCGAGCTCGACGCGTCCGGGTCGTACCGGAGGAGCGGGAACGACCGGCACTCGAGGGCGAGGCGCGCCGCGCGCGACGCGGCGTCGTCCGGGAGGCCGTGCTCGGGCGGGCAGGGGCAGTGGAGGAGGAAGACCGCCGGCCGCTTCGACTGCAGCCCCTGCAGGACGCCGCCGAGCAGGTGGGCCGGCGCCGCCTGGGACGACTGCAGGACGTAGGTGTGCCGGTGGGCGATCGCGAGGAGGGCGAGCTCCTTGCGCGTCTCCTCCTTCCCGTGCTGCCCCTGGCCGTACGCCGCCATGTCGGAGACCTGGCCGTGGAAGCCGGAGGTGCACGCCTGGCCGCCGGTGTTCGAGTAGACCTGCGTGTCGAGGACGACGACGCGGATCGGCTTCCCCGAGGCCATCAGGCGGGAGAGGTTCTGGAAGCCGATGTCCATCATCGCGCCGTCCCCGCCGACCGCGAACAGCGGCGGGCAGAGGTGGAACTCGTCGTCCGTGAACTCGCGCCAGTCGAACCGGGCGAAGTACGCCTCGTGCTCGTCGGCGTCGTACGCGCCGGACAGCAGCAGCTCGGCGCGCCGCACGGCGACGAAGCCGTCCGCCATCTTCCGCATCTGCCCCTCGAAGATCCCGATCGCGATCGACGGGGCGTCCTGGAACAGGTGGTTCACCCAGGGGAACGGGTACGGGTTGTACGGATAGGTGCTCCCCCAGACCGAGGAGCAGCCGGTCGAGTTCGTGAAGCCGACCTTCGCGCGCCCCTTGCCGCTCGGCCCCGCCGTGTAGCGCCAGCGGAGGTCCTTCAGCGCGGCCAGGGTCTCGACCATCCGTTCGACCTCCGCGGCCCGTTCGGGCGGGACGTCGAGCTCGACGTGGGCGGCGCCGTCGAGGAGGCGGTCGAGGTCGGCCCCCTGCGCGAGCCGGTCGCGCGCCGCTCGGTCGAGGCGGTCGATCAGGTCGTCGAGCCGCGTCACGTGGTCGGCCACCCGCGGTCGCTGCCGGGCGTCGACCGCGGAGAGGACGAGGTGGAGGGCGGTCTTCTCGCCGCAACCCATGCACGCGCCGTCGCCGCCCATCATCGAGCGGTACGCCTCCTTCTTCAGGAGGAGCGACGGGAGGACGCCGATCCCCTCCTCGAGGCTCGCGACGTTGACGTACCGGTCGTCGGTGTCCGGTAGCGCCTTCCAGAGGCGCCAGTGCCGGCGGAGCCGGTCGACCACCGCCTCGTTCTGCTTCACGGTCACCAGCGCGCCGTCGGGGCAGACGTCGACGCAGATGTTGCAGCCCTTGCACGCCTCCGGGTTGACGGTGATGGAGAGGAGGCCGCCGGTCCCCTTCTCCTTCGCCTCCGGGACGTCGAAGAACGGGGCGACCTTCGTCAGCGGGAAGTCCGCCAGCTCGGCGTGGACGGCGAGGAACTCCCGGTCGAGCTCCTTCCGCTTCTCGGGCGGCGGGGCGAGCTTGTCGACCACGGTCTCGTAGGCGAGGGCGAGCACGTCGGAGAACGTCGTGAACGGCGATCCGGCCAGGATGCGGCGGCACTCCTTCGTCAGCGGCTTGACGAGCCGGCGCAGGTCGTCGACCGGACGCTCCTTGCCGACCTGCCGGAACGTCGCGAGCAGCAGGTCGTCGACCGGCGTCACCAGCCCGGGGATCGCGGCGTCCGGACACTGCGTCCAGCACTGCGAGCAGCCGGTGCACTTCGACGGGATGAAGTCCGGGACCTCGAACCGGACGTCGGTCATGTCGCGCATCGTGCTCGTGGCGGCGGGGATGGCGGAGATCGCCGCGAACGGGTCGGCCAGGACGTCGTCGCCCGTCTTGTAGAGGTGGCAGACCTGCTCCCAGAACCGCCCCGGGTCGCCGACGCCGCCGCGGGCGTGGCCGGTGTCGAAGGCGTCGGGACGCTCGGGGAGGCGCCCGTCCTCCGCCGTCCCCTCGTCGCGGCCGGCGACGTCGAGCTCGACGACCTCGTCGTGGCCGCGCCGGATGACGCGGACGTTGTCGTCGACGACGCGCTCGCCGAGCTTCCCGAACTTCTGCTCCACGCGGGAGCGGATGCCGGAGAAGAGGCGCTCCTCGTCGAGCCCGTGGTCGCGGGCCAGCGGCGTGACCCTGAAGAACGCGCCCATGAAGGCGGTCCCCTGCATCCGGTAGCGGAGCTCGGGGTCGGAGGCCTCGTCGGCCGCGATCCGGAACGCGTCGACGTGGAAGACGCGGATCCGACGGCGACGGATCGTGCGCTGGGCGGCCGCCGGGAGCGCGGCCCAGAACTCGTCGGACGACCGGTCCCACTGCATGACGAACGTCCCGCCCTCGGCGAGCCCGGCGAGCGGGTTCGAGTGGCGGAAGACGTTCGGGTCGGGGGAGAGGACGACGTCGACCTTCGTCAGCTCGCAGTTCAGGCGGATCGGCGCGTTCGCGAGGGTCGCGTAGAACGTGGTCGGCTGCCCCTTCTTCTCCGAGCCGTACTTCGGGTTCGCCTTCACGTGCAGGCCGAACAGCTCGGACGAGGTCAGCGCGAGGTTCTTCCCCATGGTGATCGCGCCCCAGCCGCCGACGGAGTGGATGCGGACGGAGACCGCCCCCTCCGGCATCAGGTCCGGCGTGCTCACCCGCGGCAGCGAGAGGTCGGCGAGGTGGGGGTACGCGTCGAGCAGCTTCTCCTGCCAGATCTGCTGCTTCGGGATGCGCGTCTCCTTCCGCACGAACTCGATGCCGAGGTAGAACTGCCGGCGCCCGCCGCGGGTCATGTCGTACACGGCGGCGACGAGGTCGCCGGGCTGGAGGTCACGGCTGCCGAGGCCGAAGCAGGCGGAGTAGAAGTCCGGGACGTCGCCCGGGCGGCAGGGCTCGACGCCGGCGTGGGGGGCGCTCCCCTTCGTCCGCGCGTTCTCGACCGCCTTCCCCATCGCCGCCCTCAGCTCGCGCAGGAGCGGCGGGTCGACGGCGAGCGGCTGGTCGACGCGTTCGAGCACGCAGACCGCGCGCTTCCCCTTCAGCAGCCGGCTGACGACGTCGGTCGGGAACGGCCGGAACATCTTCAGATCGAGCACGCCGACCTTCAGACGCTTCGTCGAGCGGAGGTGGTCGACGACGGCCTCCGCGTTGGCGACGACCGACCCCTGGCCCGCGAGGACGTACTCGGCGTCGTCCAGCCGGTACCCCATGGCGCGTTCGTAGCGCCGTCCGGTCAGCCGCGCGTACTCCGCGAACGCGCGGTCGGTCAGCTCGGCGACGTGGTCGAAGTAGAACGGGCGCTGCGCGGCGACGCCCTGCGCGTACGAGTCCTGGTTCTGCACCACGCCGAGCATCGCCGGGTCGTCGTGATCGAACATCTCGGGGATGCGGCGGCGGTGCTCGCCGAACACGAGGCGCTGGGCCGGGGTCGGCGAGACGATCCGGTCGGCCGGGTCGCCGAGGTACTCCTTCACGAGCTCCCGCTCGGGGAGGTACGCGGTCTCGATGACGTGGCTGGTGAGGAATCCGTCCTGGGCGCAGATGCCGGGGTTCAGGGACAGCTCGGCGATCCGGTGACAGATCAGGTTGAGGTCGGCCGCCTCCTGCGCGTCCTTCGCGAAGAGCTGGAAGAACCCGGTGTCGTCGATCGCGTGGTAGTCGTCGTGGCCGGCGTGGACGTTCAGCGCGTGCTTCGTCATGGCGCGGCACGCCATGTTCAGCACGTACGTGAGCCGCTTCCCGACCGCCGGGTAGAGCGACTCGTGCATGTACGCGATCCCCTGGCCGGACGAGAAGTTGGTCGAGCGGAGGCCGACGAGGCTCATCCCGGCGGTGACCGCGGCGGCGGCGTGCTCCCCCTCCGGCTCGAAGAAGATCAGCCTCCGGCCGTGGACGTTCGGGCGGCCGGCGGCGACGGCCAGAGCCCATCCCTCGCCCATCTGGGTCGACGGCGTGATCGGGTAGGCGCCGGCCGCCTCCGAGGCGGCGGTCTCCATCGCCACGATCGCCTCGCTGCCGTCGAGGGCGGTCCTCGCTCCCGGGTACCTCACGACCTCGGCCTCGTGCGTCTCGGTTCGGAACATCTTCACGCCTCGCTCCTCGCGAGCGCGCGCCCGCGGCTTCCGTCCGGGGACTCGAACTGCCCCCCCTCGACCCAGACGATCGCGCCGGTCGGACACCGGCCGATCGCCTCGGGGCCGGCGAGCTCGAACCTCGCGTCGTCGACGCGCGCGAGCCCGCTCACGATCTCGATCACCCCCGGCTTCGCGTCGAGGGCGCACTTCCCGCAGCCGGTGCAGGCGACCCGGCAGGCCGCCTCCGCCTCCTCCCCCTCGAGGAGGCTCCGGCACTGGACGATCAGGTGGCGGTCGATCGGCATCAGGACGAACAGATCCTTCGGGCAGACCTCGACGCAGTCGCCGCACGCGGTGCAGCGGTCGACGTCGACCACCGGGAGCCCGCTCGGGCCCATCGTGATGGCGTCGAAGTCGCAGACGTCCTCGCAGTCGCCGAGACCGAGGCAGCCCCACGAGCAGTCCTTCCCGCCGCCGGCGACCGCCGCCGACGCTCCGCACGTCGGGAGGCCGCGGTACTCGGCCCGGCGCGGCGCGACGTCCTCGCCGCCCGCGCAGAGGAGTCGCGCCACCCGCTTCACCGCCGCGCCGGCGTCGACGCCCATCAGCGTCGCGACGTCGACCCGCTCGTCCTCGCTCATCACCGTGCATCCCGCCGGCTGGACGTGGCCGGAGACGAGCTCCTCCGCGAACGCCCGGCACCCCGCCTGTCCGCAGGCGCCGCAGTTCGCGCCGGGGAGCATGTCGGTGACCGCGTCGATGCGCGGGTCCTCCCACACCTTGAAGCGGGCGTGGGTCAGGGCGATCAGCAGCCCGAAGACGGTGCCGACACCGCCCAGGATCACCGCCGCGACGACGAGGCTCGCGGGGTCCACGGCGTCACCCCGCCGGCTCCGTCTCGAGCTCGGCGTGGCGGAGCAGCCACGTCGCGAGACGGTCGATCGGCTCGGCGGCGGCGGGTGCCGCGGCGGCCGCGGGGGTGGGGGCGGGCGCGGCGGCGCCGGCCGGCGGCGGCGTCGCGAGGTCGGCGAGGAGGCGGAGGTCCTCGGCCTGCTGCCACGCGCTGCGGCTCCCGACGCGCCGGGTCGTCGCGGGATCGGGGAGGTGCTCGACGACGAGGCGCTCCCACACCCGCGCGCCGAGGGAGGGGTCGTGGGCGAACCGCGCGGCGCCGTCCGGCACCAGCGCCGCGACTCCGGGTCCGTCGAACGCCAGGAAACGGTCGAGGAGATCCGCGTCGCCGGTCTGCAGGACGAACGTCCCGGGGGTGACGAACCGCGCCAACGGGGCGGGCGGGGTCGGGTCGCGGAGGACGAGCACGAGCTTCTGGCGGCCGTCGAGGTACGTCGCGAGCCCTTCGAGCTGCGGGTCGGCGCCGTCGGCGACGACGAGGAGGGGCGGCGCGAGCGCGCGTTCGGCGTCGTTCCACGAGGCGTGGTCGAACCGCTCGAGCATCCGGGCGTGGTCGCGCGCGACGTAGCGGTGGGAACGCGCCAGCCCGGCGACGCGGGCCGCGCCGAACGTCCGACCGATCTCGGAGGTCGCGCGTCGGACGGCGGCGCAGACGTCCTCGCCGGCGCGGACGTCGACGCGCGCGAGGTCGGTGCCGCGCCGGCTCGATTCGGCGAGGACCGCGTGCGCCGCCTCGATCGCGCCGATCGACTGATCGTCGAGCGTCTCCGAGGCGCCGAGGAGGGCCGAGAACCGGTCGGCGTCGATCCGGCCGGAGGCGAACGGTCCGAGCTCGGCCCGCTCGTCCTCGGCGTCGCCGGAGACCGCGGCGTGGTGGGCCGCGACGATCCCCCGCAGCTCCTCGACCGTGGTGGCGAGCGCGGAGCGGAACGCCCGCATCGGGCCTTGGATCGCCTTCTCCGCCCGGGGGATCGCGTCGTCGTCAGACCGCATGGCGATCGAGCTCCCGCGTCAGGACGGCGATCCTCTCCTCGGCCGTGAAGACCGGGAGGCGCCGCGTCGTCTCGTACGTCGGCCGGCTCGGGTCCCGGTGGAAGACCCCGAGTCGGATGTGTTCGCTCGTCTCGGCGAGGCGGCGGGCTTCGTTCAGGTCGGAGGGGTCGTGCGCGACGTGGTGCTCGTACAGCTCCTCGGCCGCCTCGTCGCGGACGCCGTCGTCGTGGACCAGGAGCTCGATGCGCTCCGGCTTCCGGACCGCCTCCATGAAGATCCCCGGCGTGAAGACGGGGCAGCGCTGGAGGATCCGCACGAACGAGAACCCCCGGTGGCGGTGCGCCGCCCGGAGGGTCTCGTACAGGTGGCTCGGCGCCCAGTCCGCCGTCTGCGCCACGAACGAGGCGTTCGTCACGCCGAGGGTCACGGTCAGCGGGTTCAGCGCGGGCAGCCACGCGCCGTCCGGCGCGGTGTTGCTCGGGTGCCCCTGCGGCGTGGTCGGGGACGACTGGTTCTTGGTCAGCCCGTAGATGTTGTTGTCGAGCAGGAGGGCGACCATGTCGACGTTGTAGCGGAGGGCGTGGATCCAGTGGCCCGCGCCGATCGAGCAGCAGTCGCCGTCGCCCATCACGGCGAAGACGTCGAGCTCGGGGCGGCTCAACTTGATCCCGGTCGCGAGCGGGAGGGCGCGGCCGTGGATGCCGTGGAAGCCGTACGTCTTGACGTAGTGGGGGAAGCGACTCGAGCAGCCGATGCCGGAGACGAAGACCGTCCGCTCGGGGACGACCTGCTCCGACTCGAGCATCCGCTGCACGCCGGAGAGGATCGCGTGGTCGCCGCAGCCGGGGCACCACCGGGGGAGTCCGCCGGTGTACTCCTCGAGGGCGACCTGCCGATCGGTCGCCTCGCCGCAGGTGAGCAGGGAGCACGGGTCGCTCATGATTCCGCTCCGATTCCGAGTCGGTCCTCGATCGCCTCGACGATCCGGCCGGGGGCGAGCGGCTGTCCGTGCACCCGGGTCCAGCAGTCGACGTCGACGAGGAGTTGCGCGCGGAGGAGCCAGCAGAGCTGGCCGCGGCGGCGGTTCTCCTCGGTGACGAACGGGTCCGCGCGGCGGTCGCTGTAGTTGATCTCGACGGTCATCACCTTCTCGAAGCGCGCGAACATCTCCTTCAGGCCCGGCTCGAGCGGGGAGAGGAAGGTGAGGTGCGTGGACGAGACCCTCCGGCCGTCGGCGCGCGCGCGGTCGACCGCCTCCTCGATGGCGCCCTTGGTCGAGCCCCAGCCGACCACCAGCAGGTCGCCTTCGTCGTCGCCGTGGATCGGGGGCGGGTTCAGGGTCTGCTGGAAGACGGCGAGCTTGCGGCTCCGCATCCGGCACCCCTTCTCGTTCACCGCCGGGGAGTAGTCGATCTTGCTCTCGTCGTCGTGGGCGAGGCCGGTCGTCGTGTACGCCCCGCCGGGCCGGCCGGGCACGATCCGCCGCGAGAGGCCGGTCCGCTCGTCCCAGCCGTAGGGCTTCGCGCCCTCCTCGACCGGCCGCTGGTCGGGGAGCGTCGCCACCCAGCGCGGATCGGGCGTCGGTCGGGGGAACGGCTGGACCCCGGTGGCGAGGTTCGCGTCGCTCAGGACGAAGACGACGGTCCGGAACGCCTCGGCGATCTGGCGGGCCGTCACCACGCAGTGGAAGCACTCCTCGATCGTCGCGGGGGCGAGCACGATCTTCGGGGTGTCGCCCGGCTGCCCGAAGAGCGCGGCGAGGAGGTCGGACTGCTCGACCTTGGTCGGGAGGCCGGTCGACGGACCGCCGCGCTGGACGTCGATCACGACGAGCGGGGTCTCGGTCATCACCGCCAGGCCGAGCGCTTCCGTCTTCAGGGCGAGCCCCGGTCCGGAGGTCACCGTGAACGCGGTCTTCCCCGCGTACGAGGCGCCGATCGCCGCCACGACCGCCGCGATCTCGTCCTCCGCCTGGTGGACGATGCCGCCGACCCGCGGGAACGCCTCGGCGAGGTAGTGGGAGACCGACGTCGCCGGCGTGATCGGGTACATGGCGAGGAAGTCCATCCCCGACGCGATCGCGCCCATCCCGAGCGCCTGGTTGCCGTTCATCACGACCATCGGGCGGTCGTTCGGCGCGGTCGGCACGTCGACCCGGAAGTCGAGGTGTTCCTCGGCCCACGCCGCGCCGAGGTCGAAGAGCGCCCGGTTCGACCGGCGGACGTCGTCCGACTTCTTGTGGAGCGCTTGGTCGATCCGGTCCTTCGTCCGCTCGGCGTCGCGGGCGTAGATCGTCGCCAGCATCCCGAGGACGAACATGTTCTTCCCCTTGCGGGCGTCGTCGACGACGGTGAGGCAACGCTCCTCCATCGGGACGCGCACGATCCGGTACGTCGCCGCCGAGAGCTCCTCCATCGCCGCGGACCACTCGGCGCGGATCGACTCGTCGTCGTGGTCCGCCCACATCTCCTCGAGGAGGACGATCGCGTCGTCGGCGATGGCGTCGAGGCGGTGGCGCGCGAGGAGGGCCTGCTCGTTGAAGGCGACGACGAGGTTCGCGCGGTCGCCCCAGTTCGTCACCGGGCCGGCGCCGATGCGGACGCGGTTGCCGCTGGCGCTCCCGATGCTGCGCGGCGGGGGCTGGATCTCGGCGGGGATGATCTCGACCGTCCAGACGCCGTTCCCCATCATCGCGGAGACGGCGCCGAAGATCTGGCCGCACTTCTGCGCCCCTTCGCCGGAGTCGGACACGATCTCGACGACGTGCTCGGGGGTCTTCATCGACCGGGGGGTTCCGGTCGCGCGCGGGTCGTTTCCGGCGTCGGGGCGGGACGCCTCCGTGATGCTGGTCATGGTCGGTCGGGGCCCGAGGAGGCCCGGGGGTTCAGGGGGGCGGCGGTCGTGCTTCGTCGGATGGAGACGAGGAGCGGACGCGGCCGCTAGCCGCCCGGACCGTCGACGCTCATGTAGGCGACGAGCGACTCCACCTCGTTCGAGAGGTCCTCCAGCTTGTTCTGGTACATCTCGCAGACGGCGAGCCATCCCGTGAGGCAGCCGTCGTCGTCGGTGACCGGGAGGAAACACTGCTCGTTCTCGGTCATCCGCCGGAGCGCCTCCTCGCCGGTCGCGTTCTTCCGGATCACGACGTCGGGGGTCGACATCACGTCGGAGACCGGCGTGGTGGCGGGGTCCCGGCCGGCGCCCACGACCCGCGTGACGATGTCCCCCTTCGAGAGCGTGCCGAGGAACTTCCGGCCGTCGACCACCGCCAGCGCGCACCCGTGCTGATGGACGAGCAGGTCGACGACGTCCTTGACCATCGCCGTGGGAGGAACGGACGGCGGGGCGACCCGCGTGCTCTTGACGTCTCTCATGGCGTCCTCCGTCTTGTCGCGCGTTTCCGGCCCTCGGAGCACGGCTCGTTCCGACCGCGTTCGCCGCGCCTTTCTCCCCGTTTCCGGGGGATCCGGCGCGGTTCGGGTCGGGAGGGGTGGTGGAGATCCACCTGGGAACCGGGGAGGGGTTCCCAGGGGAAGCGGGCCGAATCGGAGAAACGGCGGGCGGGCGGCGCGGATTCGTTCGGTCATGGAGATCGACGCATGACGACGCACCTGTTCGAGATCACGATGGCGCGGGACGAGATCCAGGTCGGGTTCCCGGGGGCCGACCGGGACGCGGCGCTGGAGGGGCTGGCGCGCGCGATCGCGTCGGACGAGCCGGTCCTCCTCTGGCAGTACGCGGTCACGCGCGGTGCCGCCGGCCCGGAGGTCGCGCCGCTGCGTCGCGTCGCCGTCTTCCGGCAGGGGGTCGGCCGCGTCGCTCCGGCGGAGGCGGCGTACCCGGTGGCGGAGCTGCCGGGGTAGCGCGGCGGAACGGGAGCTCGGCCCGCGCCGGCGGGAAGCGATATCGTGGGTCGGCATTCCTCCGAACGTCCGGAGTCCCGGGATGATCCGACTCGCGTCCGCCCCGCTCGTCCTCGTGCTGTTCGCCGCCGTTCCCGGGGAGGACGACCCCGCGCCGGTCGATCCCGGCCGGCGGGAGGCGATCGAGTTCGCGCTCGGCGCCGAGCTGGCGCTCGTCCGGACGGCGCCGCCCGCGGGGGAGGCGCTCTCCGGCGTCGCCTCCGCGACGGACACGGAGGGCGCGAGGCTCGGGCGGGTCGAGCTGTACGCCGGACGGGGTGAGTTCGGCGGGAGCGAACAAGCGGTCCGCCTGGCGTGGGTTCCGATCGTCGGGAGCCCGGGGGACGCCGCCGCCGTGATCGCGCTCACGGACGAGGGGCGTTTCCTGGCCGCCGCGGTGCTGGACGCGGACGGGGATCCCGTGAACGAGTGGGACGGCTTCACGAGCAACCTCCGGTTCGCGGTGATGCCGAGCCCGGAGGGAGCGCGGCCGCGCGCGTGGCTGGCGGCGCGGCGGGCCGAGGTCGCGCTCGACGCCGAGACGGAGGACCAGCGGCTCGTCGCCGCGCTGCTCGATCTGCAGCGGCACATGAACGAGCAGGCGTCGGTGATGAACATCCGTCGCGGGGCGCACCCGCTCTCGCCGGCCGAGCAGCTCGCGATGATGCGGGACCGGTTCGGCGCGGTGGCGAGGCTGGCGCCGGCGTTGGAGCCGATCCTCGGGGATCGCCGGGCGGAGTTCGTGCGTCTCGCGGAGGAGGCGTCGGCGGCGGCCGCGGAGGCGATCGAGCCGGTCGAGGCGGGCGATCTCTCCCGCTACCGCGAGGCCCGATCTCGCGTCGTGAAGAGCTGCAAGGCGTGTCACGGGCTGACCGGCCACCGGCTCGAGGGGCCGCTGTTCGAGGCGTCCGCGGAGAAGCGCGAGGCGCTCGGGATCGGCGACGGCTTCTTCGAGGTCGGGCACGACCTGCGGATCAGCCACCCGGATCGCGACCGGATCCAGCGCGTCGCCGACGCGTTCCGGATCGGTGTGCTGATGGTCGAGGCCGCGCGCCCGGCGGAGGAGCGTGATCATGGTCGACGTTGATCCGGTGGAGGTGTACGTCGCGCACGACGCGTCCGACGCGGCGATGGCGCTCGCGATGCTCGGCGCGGAGGGGATCGAGGGGAGGGTCGTGGGAGAGAACCTCCAGACCGCGGCGGGAGAGCTCGGGATGTCGTACAACGCGCTCCCGAGAGTCTGGGTTCCCGGCGATCAGGCCGAACGCGCGCGAGAACTGATCCGAGCCCACGAGCGGGAGCGGAGCGCGCAGGCCGACGCGGCGCCGGCCGACCCCTGGGTGTGCCCCGGCTGCGAAGAGTCGGTCCCCGGCGACTTCGACCTCTGCTGGTCCTGCCAGACCGAGCGCCCCTGAGACCGTCTCCCCCAGGGCGTCAGACCCCACGACGCGCGCGTCGTGGGGTCTGACCCCACTTCACTCATTCGTAACCGGCACGTGACAGAAGCGTCTTCGTCTCCGAGAGGAGAACGAAATGGCAAGGGCACCCCGAATCGACTACCCGGGCATGATCGCACACGTCTCCAACCGCGGCGTCGCACGCCGCCCGGTGTTCGAGACGCGGAAGGAGATGCGGTTGTTCCTCGCTCTGCTCGCCGTCCAGGTGCGGCGGGGACGAATCGAAGTCTTGGCGTACGCCCTGCTTCTGAACCACTTCCATCTGCTGCTCCGGAGCCCGGTCGGGGAGCTGGCGTCCTCGATGCAGTGGGTCCAGAGCCACTACTCGCGCCGCTTCAACCTCCGGCACGATCGGGACGGAGGACTGTTCAAGGGGCGCTACCACTCGTCGCCCGTCGAGTTCGACGAGTACTTCGCGACCGTCGTCCGGTACATCGACGACAACGTCGTCCGGGCGGGGCTCGCCGACCGGTCGAGTGCGTACGAGTTCGGCTCCGCATTCCACTTCGCCCGATTCGGCGGACCTCCCTGGCTGACGCGGGGCCCGGTGGAGCGAGAGGTCCGTCGAACCCTCGGGCTCGACGCGTACGATCCCTCGCGATACGAAGAGGTGTTTCCGTCGACGCAGCCCCTCGAGGTCGCGCAAGTCGTACGGGCGCGCCTGGCGAGTCGGGTCCGCCCCGCGGGCGGCGACACGAACCTCGTGACCGCCACTCCCCGGCACGTTCGGCAGTGGTTGATCGACAACACGGCCCTGGCGGACGGTCGGGTCCGTCGCCGGCCGCTCCTCCCGATCGCTGTGGCACTCAGTGCCATCGATACCCGTCGGCACGACGCACAGGTCCTCGGCGTGGCGCTGCTTCGACTCGCCTGCGGCATGACCATGCCCGAGATCGCTCGCCGCTTGGGAGTCTCGCTGGCGACCGCTCACCGCCTTTGGCAGCGGCACCGACTGTGTCTCCACCGTGACGACTACGCCCGGGCGCTCGCTCGGCAGCTCCGGAGCGCCACCCGGCGAACGTACGTGAGTGGGGTGGGGTCAGACCCCACGACTTGCAAGTAGTGGGGTCTGACGCCGTTCGGGGTGGGGGCGTCGGTCAGGGGGAGAGGTGCTCGGCGAGGTAGGCGTAGTCGGGGGTGAGGGCGCCGCGCCAGAGGATGGTCGCCCTTCGGATCGGGTCGGGGATCTCCGCCGCGTCGAACGACCTCGCCGGGTCGAGGGCGGCGACGGCGGCGACGAACGGTTCGAGGGCCGCGGTGAACGACTCGGACGCCTCGCGCGGCAGCTCGCACGGGAGGCAGTCGGTCGTCATCATCGCGACGCCGGGGCCCTCCACGCCGTCGCGCACCGCGCCGTCCTTCGGGTCGTACACGTACGCCGGCACCCCCGGGGTGGTCGCCTTCACGGTGCACGCCACGGCGCCCTCGATGTCGCAGCTGATGTCGCCGATCACCCGGAGCCGGAGCGCGCCCGCCGGCTGCGCCGCCAGCCAGGGCAGCTCGATGAGGCGCGGGTACGCCTCCGTCCAGAAGATGGCGTTCACGAGCACCGTCAGCGCCCCCGCGTACCCTGCGAAGGTGGAGCGGTATCGCTCGGGGTGGTCGTAGTAGTCCTGGAGCGCGAACGCCGCCCCGTCGGCGCGCTCGACGAGGTGGCGCTCCTCGAAGACCACCTTGAACAGGCGATCGCGAGGCGGATCCGGCGCCGCCACCAGCGCCGCCAGCGCGCTCGGCTCGATCACCTCGTGGGGGAGCAGATCGAAGACGTGCTGCGCGCCGCGCGACACGTTGCCATAGCCGGCGAAGCCGCAGACGAACGGCGCGAGCTCGGGCGGCACGCCCCCCGCCGCGATCTCCGCCCCCACCTCGCGCACCGCCGCCTCGGCCCGCGGGAGATCCCCATAACCCGTGGTGAGCTCGACGCGCTGGAACGGGCTGCCGACCCCCTGCGCCTCCAGGCGCCGCCCGAGGACGAGGGCCACGCGAGCCTCATGGCCGCCCTGGCGTCGCTGGCCGGCGGCGGGGGGGAGAAGATCCTCGAGGCCGGGGCGGTGGTCCGCGGCGCGATCGAGGACGGGGTCGGCTTCCTGCGCCGCTGTCAGGTCCCGCGCGGCCCGGCGGCAGGCGGCTTCGCGGGCAGCTACCGCGGCCTGCCGGTCTGGAGCCTGTACTCGGAGACGCGGCGGCCGACGGCGCAGATGCTCGACGGCCTCGACCTGCTCGTGGTCGACCTGCAGGACGTCGGCACGCGCGTCTACACCTACGCGTGGACGC
>JAUIEL010000828.1 GCA_030428825.1 bacterium | reverse complement strand
CGTCCGCTGATCGCCGAGCGCCATCCCGACCGCGGTCGAGATCCCGGTCCCGGCGTGCCCGACCCGGAACAGGTCGTACTCGCTCTCCGCCGGCTCGGGGAAGCCCGACATCCCCTCGCGGGTCCGGAGCCGGTCGATCCGGACGTCGACCTTGTCGAGCATCGCGTCGGTGGGGGCGGGGCTGGCGCCGACCTCCTTCGGCAGGAAGGTCCGGAGCGCCCCCTCGAGGACCTTGAACTGGATGGAGCAGAGGAAGAAGACGAGCAGGAGGAAGGTGACGTCGATCATCGGCGTCATCTCCAGCTTCGTCTCCCCGGCCGCTTCCTCGATCGCCTTTCGCATCATCGGTCGGTCTCCCGTGTGAGTGACGGGAGGAGGAACGGCGCGGGCCGGCGGCGGTTCGCGCGCGTCGGCCGAGACGGCGCGAGGGGCGCCCCCGCGTGCGCGGGAGCGCCCCTCGTTCGGAGCGCCGGGGAAGGTCCGGCTCAGGCGTCCGCTTCGATCCCGCGGAACGTGATCGAAGTGAACTTCGCCGCCAGCGCGACGTCGACCACCTTCACGATGTCCTCGTAGATGCAGCCCTTCATCGCTTCGAGGTTCATCTTGAGGGTGTCCTCCTCCTCCGGGTCCTCCGGCGGCGGGATCCGCTCGCGGAGGTCTTCGAGCTGCTTCTTCAGCTCCTTCAGACCGGCGAGCTTCTTCCCCTGGAAGTACAGCTCGACCTGGTCCTCCTTCCACCCGCCCGCGTCGTACCACTTGCGGTAGTTCGCGATCTGCTCGAGGTCGAGCTTCTCGCGCGTCAGCGTGCGGTAGATCCGGACGTCGACCTTCTCGAGCATCTTCTGCTGAGGCGTGGTGTTCACGCCGACGTCCTTCGGCAGGTACGTCTGCAGCTTCCCCTCGAGCACCTTGAACTTGATGGAGCACAGGAAGAAGATCAGGAGGAGGAAGGTGACGTCGATCATCGGCGTCATCTCCATCTTGATCTCTTCGGTCGCTTCCTCGATCGCCTTGTTCGCCATCGTTGGTCTCCCGAGAGGGTCCTACTCTTCCTCGTCCTTGCTCTCCTGCCCCGCGGCGAGCTCGACCTTCCAGATCTTGAGCCCCTCCTTGCCGCAGATGAACATCACCTTCTGGACGTGCTTGAACTCGGACGCCTGATCGCAGCGGATCAGGATCGGCCGGGTCGCCAGCCCCATCTCGTCGCGCGTCGGCTCCCCGTCCTTGCGGGGCTGGTCGACGCGCAGCATGAGCTGGTTCTCCAGAGCGTTCAGATCGAGCTTCTGACGCTTCAGGACGTACTCGCCCTTCCGGTTGATGTTGACGTAGAGCCGCCCTTCCTCGGGCTCGTCGTCGACCGCCATCTTGGACATCGGGAGGACGAGGTCCTCCAGGTCCTTCTGGCTCAGGTCGATCACGATCATGAAGAAGATGATCAACTGGAACACGATGTCGATCATCGGCGTCATGTTCATCTCGGGCGGATCGAGGACCGCGTCCTTACCGGTCTTCATGAGCGACCTCCTTCGGGAGCTCTGTGGAACAACGGCGCGTCAACGGCGAGGTTCAGCTCTTCGTCGGCCGGAACCGCTCGAAGATGTCCTCGACGACGGCCGCGATCTCGAGGGTCGACTTCACGACGCGGTTGCGCAGGAAGACGAACGCCGCGGTCATCGGGATGGCGACGAACAGCCCGAGGAGGGTCGTGATCAGCGCCAGCGAGATGTTGTCCGCGAGGTCGGACGGCTCGGCCTGCCCCTTGGACGACGCGATGACCTTGAAGGCGAGGATCATGCCGAGCACCGTCCCGGTCAGCCCGAGCATCGGCGCCACCGCCGCGATGAGCGAGATCCAGCCGAGCTTCATGAACAGCTTCAGCTGCTCCTCCTCGGCCATCTCCTCGACCGCCTTCTCCATCGCCTCGAACGACGCGTTCAGGCGGGGGAGACCCGCGGAGACGACGTTCGTGAAGTAGCTCGGCTCGGCCTCGCAGAGCTCCATCGCTTCCTGGTACTCGCCGGCCTCGATGAGCGCCTCGATCTCGTCGACGACGTCCGGCGGGGCGAGCTTCTGCTTCCGCATGTTCACGAAGTTGTCGATGAACAGCGCCAGACCGACGACCGAGAGGATGATCAGCATGATGCCGACCGTGCCACCACCCGCGATCACGTCGCCGATCGACATCGAGGGGGCCTCTTCCTGGGCGAGCGCCAGCGGCGCCGTGGCGAGGAACATCACCGCGAGGGTGAACGTGCGCTTGACGAAATCGGACATCGTCTTGACCTGCCTCCCGAAGTGGGCTGAGAGAGATGAACCGGGAACCTTCCCGATCAGTTCAGTTCCTTCTGGGCCCGCTGGGCCCACTTGGAATCCGAGTAGTGCTGGACGACCTCGAGGAAGTAGTCCTGGGCGAGCTTGCTCCCCTTCGGCTCGGCGTCGCCGAGCTCGCCGGCGAGCTGGCCGAGGCGGAACGTCGCCTCGGCGACCGCCTCGGTCGCCCCGAAGTGGTGGACGCGCACCTTCGCGAACGCGAGCTGCGCCTCCTTGAGCTTCTTCTCGGCCGCGAGCGACTCGCC
>JAUIEL010000827.1 GCA_030428825.1 bacterium | reverse complement strand
TCGCCTCGACCGTCGCGGACCACGCCGGCGGCGGGCTGTTCGTGACGGCGGAGGACGGTTCGCGCCGGCGGGGGTATCGCCTCGACCTCGCTTCGCACATGTTCACCGCGCTCCCGATCGACGTCGACGTCGTCCAGTCGGTCTCCGCCGCGCGCCTCCTTCCGCGGCTCGCGTGGATCGGCTCGTCGGTCGCTTCGCCGCCGACGCTCGGCGTCCTCGACGTCGACGCGGGCGAACGCGCCCGGACGCTCGAGCGACCGGGGGACGACACGTGGTCGCGCGTGCGGTTCGGCGAGGTCCGGACGCGGGTCTGGCGGAACGCCCGGAAGGACGTGATCGACGGACGGATCCACCTCCCTCCCGACTTCGACCCGGCCCGGAAGTACCCGGTGATCGTCTACTACTACGGCGGCACGGCGCCGATCGACCGCTCGTTCGGCGGGCGCTACCCGAAGAACCTCTGGGCCGCGCACGACTACGTCGTCTACACGATGAACCCGAGCGGGGCGACCGGCTACGGGGCCCGGTGGGCGGACCGCCACGTGAACGACTGGGGGAAGCGGACCGCGGAGGAGATCGTCGAGGCGACCCGGGCGTTCCTCGACGCGCACCCGTTCGCGGACCCCGAGCGCGTCGGTTGCATCGGCGCGAGCTACGGCGGGTTCATGACGATGCTCCTGCTGACCCGGACCGACCTGTTCGCGACCGGCGTCTCGCACGCCGGGATCAGCTCGCTCGCGTCGTACTGGGGGGAGGGACACTGGGGGTACGCGTACTCGGCCGTGGCGACGGCCGACTCGTTCCCGTGGAACCGCCGCGACCTGTACGTCGACCAGTCGCCGCTGTTCGCGGCCGACCGGATCACGGCGCCGCTCCTCCTCCTCCACGGCACCGCCGACACGAACGTCCCGATCGGCGAGAGCGAGGCGATGTTCACCGCGCTCCGGACCCTCGGCCGGGAGGTCGAGCTGATCCGGATCGAGGGGGAGGACCACCACGTCCTGGATCACCCGAAGCGGAAGCTCTGGATGAAGACGATCGTGGCGTGGTTCGACTGGCGGCTGAAGGGGGATCGGGCGTGGTGGGACGCGCTCTACCCGCCGCCGGAGTGAGGGGCGCTCACTCCAGGTCGCTCGTCCGCCACGGCACGAACAGGACGGTCCAGTCGACCGTCCGCGCCGTCCCGCGCGCCGGACCGACGTCCGCGAGGAGCCGCCCGTCCGCTCCGTACGCCGCGACCGCGAGCTTCGCGACGCCGATCCGGCGGTGCCGCTTGAACAGGGCGAGCTCCGGCGTCGTGACGGGCGTGGAGACGAACGGCACCGGCAGCTCGAACGACGGGATCCCGATCAGGAAGGCGTCGTCGTCGATCGACAGCGCGCCCGATCGCGGCTCGACCACCGTCGACGCGTCCTCCTCCTTCGCGACCAGCCGGGCGCCCGCGCCGGCGAGCCCCGCGCGGAGGGCGCCGAGGACGTAGGGCCGGTCGTACGACTCGAGGTGCGCCTCCCGCACCCAGACCGAACCGCCCGCCACCTCCGCCGGGACGACGGCGTCGAGCGCCCGATCGGCGGCGGTCGACAGGAGGAGCTGCTCGGTCGCCGTCCGCGCGGGGTCGGTCGTCCTCCGGGTGACGCACGACGGGAGGAACGCGAGCGGGGCGAGCAGGGAGAGCGCGAGCAGGAGCGGGGTGCGGGACGTGGTCTTCGACATCCGGTCCAGCCGAGCGGATTCGACGAAGACCTGCAAGGGCCGCCGGTCGGAGTACGCTCTGCGGACCGCCCTCTCCCCGTCGATCCCCGGAGACTCGACCGCGATGAACGACGAACGGCTCTACTTCCGTCAGCTCCTGGCCGGCCGCGACTTCGCCGCCGCCGACCCGGTGGCGGCGCAGATGGTGAACTTCGTCTACCTGGTGGGCGACCGGAAGACCGGCGAGTGCGTCGCGATCGACCCGGCCTGGGACGTCCGGGGGCTCCTCGATGCGGCCGCCGCGGACGGGATGCGGCTCGTCGGCGCGCTCGCGACCCATTACCACCCGGATCACGTCGGAGGCGACCTGCTCGGGTTCGCGCAGGTCGAGGGGCTCCCCGAGCTCCTGGCCGCCGCCGACGTCCCGGTCCACTGCCAGCGGGCCGAGGTCGAGTGGATCACGAAGACGGTCGACGTCCCGGCGAGCGCGCTCGTCCCCCACGCGAGCGGCGACCGCGTGAAGGTCGGGGAGGTCGAGATCGAGCTGCTCCACACGCCGGGCCACACGCCGGGCAGCCAGTGCTTCCGCGTCGCGGGGCGGCTCCTCTCCGGCGACACGCTCTTCCTCCAGGCGTGCGGGCGGACCGACCTCCCGGGCGGCGACAAGGAGGAGATCTGGCGCTCCCTGCACCAACGTCTCGCGCACCTCGGCGACGACGTCGTCCTCTACCCCGGCCACCTCTACGGTCCCGCCGGCTCCGCCACCCTCGGCGACACGCGCGCGACCAACCAGGTCTTCCGCGTCCGCTCGCTCGACGACTGGCTCCGCCTCGGCTGATCGACCGCCCGCTCGGCCCCGCCGCCTCCCGACGCCGCCCCCCCGCCGCCG
>JAUIEL010000826.1 GCA_030428825.1 bacterium | reverse complement strand
CACGACTGCCCTGCCGCGCGCTGCTTCGCCATCACATGCTGCACCGTCGCGCTGATCGTGTGCATGATCGGCTCCAACTGATCAACCAAATCCTGTGGATGCCACTTGCCGTTCTCTGGATCGGTGCAAGCGATGTCTTTGCCGGCCGGATCACCGGTGGGGAACTCAGCCAGTTCCTGCTCTACTCCATTCTGGCCGCCGGGTCGCTCGCGGCCGGCTGCTCCCGGTCTCCGCTCGCCGCGGACGACCCCGGCGCGTTCGCCGCCGTGGTCGCGGACGACGCGCGCCTGCGGCTCCTCGTCACGGGGCTCCGCTTCACCGAGGGGCCGGTCTGGTCGGACGCCGACGGCGGCTTCCTCGTCTTCTCCGACATGACGGCGAACCGGCTGATGCGCTGGTCCGCCCGCGACGGAGCGAGCGTCTTCCGCGACCCGGTGCCCGAGCCGAACGGGAACGCCCGCGACGCCACGGGGCGGCTGCACACCTGCGAGCACGCGGCGCGGAGGGTCAGCCGGACGGAGCCGAGCGGGGAGGTCGTGACCGTGGTCGACGCGTTCGACGGGAAGCGGTTGAACTCGCCGAACGACCTCGCGTTCTCCCGTGACGGGGCGCTCTGGTTCACCGATCCGTCGTACGGGCTCCGCGGCGTGGCGCCCGAGGTCGACGGCGAGTACGTCTACCGACTCGCGCCGGACGGGGCCCTCGCCGTGGTCGCCCGCGGGTTCGACCACCCGAACGGGATCTGCCTGTCGCCCGACGAGCGGCGGCTCTTCGTCTCCGACTCCGGCGCGCCGCGGAACGTGCGCGCCTTCGACGTCGGCCCGGGGGGAGAGGTCACGGGGGGAGAGGTCGTCCACGAGGTCGACGCCGGGATCCCGGACGGGATGGCGTGCGACGCGGACGGTCGGCTGTACGTCACCGCCGGCGACGGCGTGCATGTCCTCGCCCCGGACGGGAGCAGGCTCGGGAAGATCCTCGTCCCCGAGTCGTGCGCGAACGTCACGTTCGGCGGCGCGGACCGGCGCACCCTCTTCGTCACCGCGGGGCGGTCGCTCTACGCGATCGATCTCCTCGTCGCGGGGGCGGCGCCGTGAGCGACGACGTCGGTCGGCTGGTCGGCGACGCGAGCCGCGGCGACGCGGAGGCGGTCGACGAACTGCTCGCGCGGTACCTCGCCCCGCTCCGCGCGTACGTCCGCGGGAGGATGGGCGGACTCCCCGCCGGGAAGGAGGCGCCGTCGGACGTCGTGCAGTCGGCGTGCCGCGAGGTCCTGGAGCACCTCGCCGACGAACGGCTGACGCTCCGGACCGAGGCGGAGTTCCGGGAGTGGCTGTTCCGGGCCGCGCTCTACAAGCTGAACGACCGACGCCGGTTCTGGGGGCGGGCGCGGCGCGATCCGAGGCGGGAGGAGCGGGCCGATCGGCCGTCCCGCGTCGACGACTTCTTCCGTTCGCTCGCCACGCCGAGCCGCGAGGCGGACGCGAACGAGGAGCTCCGGCGCGTGGCGCGTGCGTTCGAGGAGCTCCCGCCGCGTTACCGCGACGCGCTCCGCCTCGCCCGCGTCGAGGGCCTGTCGCACCGGGAGATCGCGGACCGCCTCGGCGTGAACGAGGGGGCGTCCCGGATGCTCCTCTCCCGCGCCGCGGCGCGGCTGGCGCGATTGCTGGCGCGGGGCCCCTGACGCCCCGCGCCCGCCCGGCCGGTCACCCCCGCCGCATCGCCGCGAGCGCCCGCGCGTGGATCACGTTGTTCTCCTCGTGGAGACAGAGGTGGATCTCCCGCTCGAGCGCCCGGAGCCCGTCGAGCATCGCGCGGCGCTTCGGGCAGGCGTCCGGCGGCGGCCGGAAGTGATCGGTCAGCCTCCGGAGCTCCTCGACGATCGCGTGGATCCGCTCGCGGGCGGCGACCGCCGCGGCGAGCCCCTCCTTCAGGGCGCGCTCGGGCGGAGGTGGGGCGCCGTCGGCCTCCAGCGCGCGGAGGGCCGGGAAGAGGCTCTCCTCCTCGCGCGTGAAGTGGAGTCCGAGGTCCGCCTCGAGGTCGTGGAACGCCGCCGCGAGGTCGGCCAGCGCGACGTCCCTCCGGGCGTGCGCGTCGGCGACCTCGTCGATCGCGGCGCGGAGCCGGGGGAGCTCGCGGAGGAGCGCGGCGTGGTGGCGCTCGGCGAGGTGATCGATCCGCGCGTCGAGCGAGTCGCGCGCGACGTCGATCCCGCCGTCCGGGGCGGAGCGGCCCGCCTGCGCGAGCGCATGCAGCACGGTCTCCCGGTCGAGGCCGCGGCGCGCGCACGCCTCGGCCAGCGAGAGGTCGCCGCGGCACGCGTAGTCGATCCGGAGGTCGTCGAGGATCGGGGCGAGGGCCGGCGATTCGATCACGAGCTCGCCGACGGTCCGGTGGGGGTCGAACGTGGTCTTCATGCCCCGCCCGAGCAAGCGTCGTTCCGGATCGGGCACGAGCGGTTCGTCCGGTTCGCGCGCGACTCGACGCCGCGGCGTCGCGCAGGCGTCCCCGTTCGATGGGACGACGTTCCCGCGGACCGGCTCAGGGCGCGTCGGTGGCGCCCGGGCCGAGCCGCGCCGCGAGCCGCCT
>JAUIEL010000825.1 GCA_030428825.1 bacterium | reverse complement strand
CGCGACGCGGGTCGTCGGCCTCCTCGTTCGGGCCGACGACGGCGCGCCGATCCGAGACCGGGAGGTGGCGCTGTTCGAGGAGGAGGAGGACCCGCCCCCGGCCCGGCACCAGGCGCGCCGCTCCGATCGGCGTGTCCGGACGGCCGTCACCGACGCGTCGGGGCGGTTCGAGTGGACGGACGTCCTCCCCGGGCTCTACCGCGTCGGCCCGACCCCGGCGCCGATCGCGCCGACCGTGCCGCTCGCGATCCCCGCCGCGCCGCCGCCGACGCTCGAGCTCCGGGTCGAGCTGCCGGTCGGAACGATCTCCGGCATCGTCGTGACTCCGGACGACGCGGTCGCCGGAGGGTCGGGCGTCTACGTCGAATCCGTCGCGGACCGATCCCTCCGCCACGGGACGCCCGCCGCCGACGGCGGGACGTTCCGGTTCGAGGAGCTCTGGCCGGGGCGTTACCGCGTCCGGGCGGTCGCGCAGGAGTTCGCCCCGTCCGAACCGGTCGAGGTCGAGACCGGCGCGGCGCCGCTCCGGCTCGTCCTCCGGCGCGGCGCGACGCTCGAGGGCGTCGTCCGGGACGCCGAGACGCGCGAGCCCGTCCCGGCGCGCGTGCTCCTCCGGACCGACGATTCGGGCGGGATGTTCGGGCGGTTCGAACCGTGGCCGGAGGGCGCGTACACGTTGGACGGCCTCCCCGGCGGACCGGCGCACCTCGTCGCCGCCACGGAGGACGGGCGGTACGGCGAGACGCCGGTCTCGATCCTCGAGGGGGAGTCGCGCGCCGGCGTCGACGTCCTCGTCGCCCCCGGCGCCTGGATCGAACCGCGCGTGCCGCCCCGCGTCGAGCGCGCCCACTGCCGCGTCGACCTCGACGGCACCCCGGTCGCGTTCGGCGACGTCCTCCACGGCCGCGCCGACCCGATCGTCGTCCCGGCCTCGACCGCGCTGACCGTCCGCCTCTGGATCGGCCGCGCCGAGCAGGTCCGCGCCGTCCCGCCCCTCGCCCCCGGGGAACGCCGGCCCGTCCGCTTCGACCTCCCGGGAGACGACGGATGACCGCCGCCGCGACGCGAGCCTGGCGCCCGCTCCTCACCGTCGTCCTCGTCGTCGGGCTCGGGGCCGCGGCCCTCCTCCTCCGCGGCCCGTCGCCCGTCGACGTCCGCGCGACCGTCGAGGAAGCGACGCGAGAAGCGTCGGCCGATCGACCGCCGATCGAGCCGCCGCCCCCCGCGACCGTCCCGCGCGCGGAGCGGAGCGCCTTCCCGATCGAGGACGCCGCGCCGGCCGATCGACCGGACGCCGACGCGCTCCCCGGATTCCCGGTCGAGTTCCACGGCCGCGTGGTCCGGGCCGAGGACGGACGGCCGATCGCCGACGCGACCGTCGAGGTTCAAGGTCGGAACCGAACCGCCCGCACGGACGCCGACGGACGGTTCGCGCTGACGCTCGCCTGGACGCGCGCCCTCCTCGTCCGAGCGCCCGGCCGGGCGCCGCGGATCGTCGAAGGCGACGACGCGCACGCTCCGCCCGCGCCACCGCTCGAGGTCCGCCTCGAAGTCGGAGGGACCGTGCGGCTCGCGTTCGACGACCGGCGCGCCGAGGTCGGCGACCGGTCACTGGTCGCGCGCGCGGACCGGACGACCGCATGGTTCGACCCGGGAGGCCTCGTCACGTCCCCCGAGCGCTGGGGGGAGACCGCGTTCCACGCCCCGCTCGACGCGTCCGGATGGGCGTCGCTCCCCGACCTCCCGACCGGGGTCCCGCTGATCCTCACCGTCGAGGAGGGGGATCGGCCGCTCTTCCCGGTGGAGAAGGGGCTCGTCCTCGACCCCGGCGAGGTCGTCCTGCTCGAGCGCCGGCTCGGCGGGCCGACGGTCGTGGCCGGCACCGTCGTCTCCGTGCGCGACGGCCGCCCGCTCCCGGAACAGGTGGTGTTGCTGTTCGACGCCTCGCGCCGCGGGGAGGGCGACGTCGGCGACCGGCGGTACACCCGGGTCGCCGATCGTCTCCACTACGGCTCCCGCGACTCCGGCACGCCGGCCGTGCTCCGGTCCACCACCGACGCGAACGGCCGCTTCCGGTGGACCGACGTCGCTCCCGGCCGGTACGAGGTCGGCGCGGGCGCGGGGAACCCGCTCCCGACGGTCGCGCTCGACATCGCGCCCGGTACGCCGGCCCTCGAGGTGACGGTCCCCGTCCCCGACCTCGAAGTCCGCGGGATCGTCCTCTCCCCCGAGGGGACGCCGGATCCGAGCTCGTTCGTGTTCGCCACCCCGACGATCACGCGAGTCGTCGTCAGCTCGACGCCCGAAGCCGACGGCCGCTTCCGGATCGGACCGCTCTGGCCGGGGACGGTCCGCGTCCAGGCCCTGAGCCCTCTCCGCGGCGGCGGCCCGGCCTCGGTCGAGGTCGAGGCGGGCGCCACGGACGTCGTGCTGCGCCTCCCCGCCGGCGCGACCGTCTCGTTCGCGGTGCGGCTGATCTCCACGTCGTTCACCGAATCACGGAACTCGATCCGGAACTCGATCCCGACATCCAGAGGGTTCGAAGGCGTCGCGTACCACCCACCGAACGTCACGTCCGAACCTTCCGT
>JAUIEL010000063.1 GCA_030428825.1 bacterium | reverse complement strand
CGCCGAGGTCGGTCGTCATCGAGACCGACGTGTCGAGGGCGAGGAGGATGTCGATGCCGTCCGCGCGGACCTTCGACCAGGCGGTCCCGACCCGCGGCCCGGCGAGCGCGACGACGAGGAGCGCCACGGTGATCGCGCGGAGCGCGGGGGCGAGCGGCGCGAACCTCCTCCGCCACGAAGGCCGGATCCCCCGCGCGAACGCGCCGGCGGGGAACGGGACCCGGACGTCGCCCTGCGTCCGGCGCCAGAACGGCAGGAGCGCCAGCGGGAGGAACAGGAGGAGGAGCGGCTGGTCGAAGCTCACGCGTCCCCCTCCCGACCCGAACCGTCCCCCAGCCAGCGGATCGCCGCGTCGATCCCGGCGAGCAGGCGCTCCTTCGCCGGCGGACGCGCCGCGAACTTCGCGAGCTCCGCGTCCCGCAGCAGGTCCCCGAGCGCCGCCGCCGCCCCCGCCGCGGCGAGGCTCGGGAGCAGCTCCTCGGTCGTCCTCGTCAGGAGCCGGCCCTCGATCCGCGCGTCGAGCGCCCGCCGCACCGCGTCCGCCGCCTCCGCCGTGCGCGCCCGCGTCTCGGTCGGCGCGTCCGCGCCCTGGGCGGCGACCTCCTCCCGGAGCACTCGCAGCCTCGCCAGCGCCGCGTCGGTCGGATCGATCGAAGGCGCCGGCACGACGCGCCCGCGCGCGATCGTGCCGCGGGATCGGGACGCGCGCCACCGGAGGGCGGCGCCGGCGACGAGGAGCGCGAGGAGGAGGAACGGGAGCGCCCGCGCCGGACTCGGCGGCGGCGGTTCGAACTCGACGAGCGCGAACCGGTCCCGCAGCCGCGGCTCCTCCCCCGGCGCCAGCGCGCTCTCGACGGTCACGCTCTCCTCGGCGACGCGGACGCCCGCGGGCCGCCCGCTCCGGTCGCGCAGGCGGAGGTCGAAGCCGCCGAGGACGAGGTCCCCCGGCCGGGTCGGGAGGAGCGTCAGCGCGAGCGTCGCCCCGCCCGGGCCCGCGGCGGTCACCTCGCCGCCGATCACCGTGAACGCGCCGAGCTCGACCCCGTTCCGCGGCACCTCCGGGACGGCTCGTCCGTGGCCGCGGAGCGAGATCTCGACCGGGAGCGGCACGCCGACCATCGCCCGCGGCGCGCCGAGGCGCACGGTCGCCTCCGGCGCGAGGAGCGCGGCGACGAGGAGGAGACCGCCGATCACCGCGGCCTCCGTTCCCGCTTCTCGAGCATCGCCAGGAGCGGCGGCACGAGGTCCCGGTCGGTCGCGAGCTCGACCCGTTCGACCCCGGCCCGCCGCAGCGCGTCCGCCTGCGTCTCGAACCAGGCGTCCGATCGGGCCGCGAACTCGGCGCGCTCGGACGCCGATCCGGTGTCGAGGTCGAACGAACCGCCGCTCTCCGGATCGACGCAGCGGACGACGCCGCCCGGCGCGAGCCGCCGTTCGCGGGGGTCGCTCACGCGCGCCGCCACCACGTCGTGCCGGCGCGCGAACCGGCGCAGCGCGCGGACCGGCACCGAGTCCCGGAAGTCGGAGACGACGAACGCCACGGCCCGCCGCGGCAGCCGGCGATCGACCGCGTCGAGCGCCGCCTCCAGGTCGAGTCGCCGCCCGGCCGGACGTTCGAGCCCGAAGATCGCGGTCACGACCCGGTGGTCCTGCCCCGGCTCGACGGACGGACGGAGGAACGTCTCGAGGCGGTCGGTCACCTGCGCCAGCCCGACCCGGTCGCGGTTCCGGCGCCCGACCAGGGCGAGGACCGCGCAGAGCTCCGCCGCGAGCTCCGCCTTCGTCCGGTCCCCCGAGCCGAACTCGAGCGACGGCGAGCGGTCGAGGACGAGCATCACCGAGCGCTCGCGCGACTCGACGAACCGCTTCACGTGCGGGCGCCCGGCCCGCGCGGTGACGTTCCAATCGATCGTCCGGACGTCGTCGCCGTGCACGTACTCGCGGACGGAGTCGAACTCGATCCCGGTCCCGCGGAAGACCGACTGGAACTCCCCGGCCATCGCCGCCGAGACGAGCTTCCGGCTCCGGACCTCGATCCGGCGCGCCTTCCGCAAGAGCTCTCGTCGGTCGAGCGTCATGAGGGAACGAACGGCCGCCGCGTCCGGCGGTTCGGAGTCAGGGGACCTCGACGCGGTCGAGGATGCGCGTCACGACGTCGTCCGCGGTCACCTCGTCGACCTCGGCGTCGTAGCTGAGCAGGATCCGGTGGCGCAGCACGTCGTGCGCGATCGCCTTGACGTCCGACGGCGCCGCGTACGCGCGCCCCTGGACCAGCGCGTGGGTCCGCGCGGCGAGGACCAGCGCGATCGACGCCCGCGGCGACGCTCCGAACCGGACCGACTCCACCAGCTCGCCGAGTCCGACCGACGCCGGGTCGCGGGTCGCGCGGACGAGGTCGAGGACGTAGCCGACCAGGCGCTCGTCGACGTACACCTCGTCGACCAGCCGGCGCGCCGCGAGGAGCTCCTCCTTGCCGCAGACGCGGGCCGGCGGGGCGAGCGGCGCCGTCCGCGCCATGCGTCGCACGATCTCCGCCTCCTCGTCGCGGTCGGGGTAGCCGATCACGATCTTCAGCAGGAACCGGTCGAGCTCGGCCTCCGGGAGCGGGTACGTCCCCTCGTGCTCGATCGGGTTCTGGGTCGCGAGCACGACGAACGGCTCCTCGAGCGGGAACGTCTCGTCGCCGATCGAGACCGCCCGCTCCTGCATCGCCTCGAGCAACGCGGAGTGCACCTTCGCCGGCGCGCGGTTCACCTCGTCGGCGAGGAGCAGGTTGGTGAAGACCGGCCCCTTCTTCACCTCGAACCGCCCGGTCGCCGGCTGGAAGACCGGCGTCCCGACGATGTCCGCCGGGAGGAGGTCGGGGGTGAACTGGATCCGTCGGTAGCCGAGGTCGAGCGTCCGCGCGAGCGTCTCGCAGGCGAGCGACTTCGCCAGACCGGGCACGCCCTCCAGGAGGAGGTGTCCGCCGGCGAGCAGTCCGAGGAGGAGCCGCTCGACCATGGTCTCCTGGCCGACGACGATCCTCGAGACCTCGGACACGATCCGGTCGAGCACCTCCGCGCCGCGCTCGACCCGCTCGGCGGCCGCCCCGTCCTTCATCCGCCGTCCTTCGAGCCGCGCAGGCCGCGCGGCGCGGCGAGCCAGCCGTCCCACCGACGGGCGAGCCGCTCGACGTCGTCCGCGCTCGCGAACCGCCGCGGCGATCCGAACGACACCCCGAACCGCTCCTCGAGCCGCTCGATCGCCCGCACCCGGACGTACCAGCGGGAGTCCCGGATCGCGGGGAGGAGGACCGCCAACGGGAGATCGTCGGAGGCGCGCTCGTCGGAGAGGTCGAGCGCGCGGCGGAACCACGCCTCGGCGGTGAGCGTCGGCTCGTCGCGCCAGCGCTGGACGAACGACGCCCCCCGCTCCCCGCCGTCGCAACAGAGGAGGAGCGAGAGCGCGTCCTGGGCCCTCGCCGACCGCGACGGCGTGTCGAGCACGTCGAGCAGCGTCGGGACCGCGCGCATGTCGCCGAGCAGGGCGAGCCGGTACGCCGCCTCCTCGCGGAGCTCCGGACGCTCGGCGTCGAGCAGCCCCGCGAGCACCTCGGACGCCTGCTCCCCGCCGATGTCCGCCAGCGCGTCGAGCGCGTCGAGGCCGGCCTGTGTCGAGGCGCCGTGCCGCTCGACCGCCTCGTCGAGCACCTCGATCGACGCCTGCCCGCCGATCCGCGCGAGCCCGCGGTACGCGGCGAGCACGTACGCGCTGTCGTCGCTCGCGACCGCCTGCTGCAGGATCCGGAACGCCTCGTCCGAGCCCTCCCAGCCGAGCGCCTCGAGGGCGATCCGACGGCGGACGCCGTCGCTCCCCTGCGCCAGCCGGAGGAGCTCGGCGCGCTGCTCGGGCGAGCGGCCGCTCCCCATCGCTTGGATCGCCGCCCGCACCACGCGCGGATCGGAGTCGCCGAGGCGCATCGTGAGGGCCGACGTCGACGCGGCGCCGGTCTCGCGCGCCGCCGCGCACGCGGCCAGACGGACCGGCACCCGCGGGTCGCCGAGCGCGTCGTCGACGACCCCGAGCCCCCGCACGACCTCGGTCAGCAGCGGGATCGCGTCCTCCCCGAACTGCGTGACCAGGAACTCGGCGAACGGGGAGAAGAGGGTCCGGTCGCCGCGGTCGACCACGATCGAGGCGACGACGTTGAGCGGCCCCTCCGGCACCGGCTCGTCCCGGAGGCCGTGGAGCAGCAGCCGGAGCTCGGCGTGGTCGAACGGGACCCGCCTCGCCTTCAGCCGCTCCCAGAGGACCGCCAGCGCGTCGATCCGCTGCGCCCGGTCGAGGAGCGGCAGCGCGACCTCCACCATCTCGAGGTACTCCGCGTCCCGGGCGACCGGGTCGGCGTCCGCGGCGAACGTCTCCGCCCGCTGCCGGTAGAACGCGGCGAACCCCGCCGGCGGCCCGACGTACAGCCGCTGCCAGAACTGCCGCGCCGCCGCGTCGAGGATCGCGTGCTCGACCTCGTCGAACACCGGGTCGTCGACGTCCCCGACCACGACCGAGCGCTCGCGGTTCTCGTGGGTCACCGCCAGCCGCCGGTACCCCTCCAGCGCCCCCTCGGGGAGGGCGGCGCGGCGGCCGGTCAGGATCTCGGTCTCGAGCATGCGATCGACCAGCGCGGCCATCGACTCCGCCGGCACGAAGATCACGTCGTCCTCGTCGTCGACGACGCGCGCTCCGCCCGAGAGGAGCGCGGGAGGGGCGAGCACGACCGTGCGATCGCGGCCGCGGTCGATCAGCCGCCGGCGCTCGTACCGCACCACCAGGCGGTCCGTCAGCTCGGGGAGCCGCCGGGGGTCGAGGTCGCGGCGGATCAGCGGCACGCCGTTGCTGCCGCTCCAGGCGTCCCGCCAGTGCGTCAGGTCGTCGCCGAGCTCGATCCCGGTGATCCGATGCACGCGGCTCTTCGACATCCGGAAGAGCGGGAGGAAGTCCTTGAAGAACTCGTTCCGGAGCCACGTCTCCATCAGCGCCGGCAGCACCCGTCCGGCGAGGAGCGTGTCGAGGTCCTCCCGTTCGCTCCGGAACCCGATCTGCGCCATCGCGAGACCGGCGCTCACGCGCACCAGCGGGTCGGAGGAGTCGAGCCGCGCGTCGAGCGCGTCGATCCACTCGTCGGGGAGGACCGGCTCTCCGCCCGCCTCCTCGATCTCGGCGAGCGTCACGAGCGCCCACGACGAACGGCGGCCGGCCGGCTCGTCCGGCGCGATCTCGATCAGCGCCTCGACCGCCTCCTCGCTGGGGTGCGCCGCGAGCCACGCCGTCGCCGCCTCCGCGAGCTGGGCGTCCTCGTCGCCGACGAGCCGTAGCGCGTCGCCGGTCAGGTCGGCCTCCTCGATCCGGCCGAGCAGGTCGAACGCCTCTCGCCGCGTCGCGGCGTGCCGGCTGCCGAGCAGCGTCCGGAGGGCCGGGATCGCCGCCTCGTCGACCCGCGACCGGAGGTACCGGAGCCCGTCGCGACGGAGCTTGGCGTCCCTCCCGCCGGCGAGCGCGAACGCGACCCCGCGGGTCCGCTCGGCGTCGATCCGCTCGAGCGCCGCCAGCAGCTGGCCGGTGAAGCGCCGAGACCGCGGGTCGTTCAAGAGGCCCTCGATCGCGGAGTACGACTCGTCGTCCCCGAGGCGCGAGAGCGCGAGCGCCGCCGCGACCTTCGGCTCGAACCGGATGCCGGTCAGGACCGCGCGAAGCGGCTCGATCACGCCGGCCCCGGCGAGGACGAGCTGATCGATCGTCCGGTCGGTCCGCGCCGACGGGAACTTCTCGAGGTCGGGGACGAGGCCGCGCACGAGGTCGGCGGGCGTCGCCGGCTCGGGCGAGCTCCGCTCGCTCCGGTCGGGGAGCTCGAACTCGATCTTCGCGCGCCGGTTCTTGCCGGGGCGCGGTTCGTCCTGGCCCGGAAGCGCGGTCTGCCCGGCGGCCACGGCGGCCCCGAACGTCACCGCGAGGAAGGTGGGGAGCCCCGTGCGTCTCATCCGATTCGATCCCGCGTCGACACAGGAGGTCCATGGTATCCGGACCGCCCCCCGAAGCAACGGGCCCTCCCGGTCCGGCCGGTCCGGCCGCGGTCAGCCGGGGCCCGCGGGCCGCTCGCGGGCGCTCGGGAGCCCCGCGAACGGCGGCAGCGAGGCGCGGACCGCGTCGTATCGCCCCGCGTCGAGGACCCGGCGCGCGTCCTCCCGGGCCCTCGCCAGCAGGTCGAGGTCCGCCACCGGATCGCCGTACCGGAAGTCGAGGGCGCCGTGCTGGCGGTGTCCGAACACCTGCCCCGCGCCCCGGAGCCGGAGGTCCGCCTCGGCGATCCGGAACCCGTTCGACTCGGCGACGAGCACCTCGAGCCGCTCGAGCGCCTCCGGTTTCGCGGTCGCGGACGGGACGAGCACGCACCGCGACGCCCGCGCCCCCCGGCCGACGCGCCCGCGGAGCTGGTGCAGCGCCGCCAGCCCGAACCGCTCCGCGTCGAGCACGACCATCAGCGTCGCCTCCGGCACGTCGACGCCGACCTCGACCACGACCGTCGAGACGAGCACCGGCGACGCCCCGTCGCGGAACGCCGCCAGCGCGGCGCGGTTCTCCTCCGGTTTCCGCCGGCCGTGCGCCAGCGCCACCGCCGGCGACCCGCGGTACGCCCGCCGGAACCGCTCGTGCAGGTCGACCGCCGCCGCGCGGTCGGAGTCCTCCGACCCCTCGACCAGCGGACAGACGACGTACGCCCGCCCGCCCGCCGCCGCCTCGCCGCGGACGTCGTCGGCGACCTCCCGCAACCGCTCGCGCGGGACGACCGACGTCGCGACCGGCCGGCGCCCCGGCGGCAGCTCGTCGAGGACGGAGATCTCGAGGTCGCCGTACAGCGTCATCGCGAGCGATCGCGGGATCGGCGTCGCGGTCATCACCAGGAGGTCGACGTCGTCCCCCTTGTCGAGGAGTCGCGCGCGCTGGGCGACGCCGAACCGGTGCTGTTCGTCGACGACCGCGAACGCCAGCCCCGGGATCTCGACCGGCCGACCGATCAGCGCGTGCGTGCCGACGACGACCGCGGGCGCGCCGCTCGCGAGGAGGGCCTTCGCGTCCCGCCGCGCCGGCGCCGGGTCGCGCCCGACCAGCCGGACGACCGCGAGACCGAGCGGCTCGAGCAGGCCGCGCGCCGCTCGCTCGTGCTGGCGCGCCAGCAGGTCCGTCGGCGCGAGGAGCGCCGCCTGGTGGCCGGCCCGAGCGACCGCGCCGAGCGCCGTCAGCGCCACCGCCGTCTTCCCCGACCCGACGTCGCCGTGCAGCAGCCGATGCATCCGGACCGGAGCGGCGAGGTCGCGCCGGATCTCCTCGATCGCGCGGCGCTGCGCGCCGGTCGGCGCGAACGGCAGGGCGGCCGCCGTCGCGTCGGCGTGCGCCTCGACGCCGACGACCGCCCGCCCGGCGGACCGATGGCCGCGCCGGTGGAGCAGCGGCAGCAGGACCCGGAAGAACTCCTCGTAGGCGAGCCGGCGCCGCGCCGCGTCGAGGGACGCCGCGGCCGCCGGCCGGTGGAGGCCCCGCACCGCCTCCGCGAGATCGAGGAGACCGTCCGGCGCGAGCCCCGCCCGAACCCTCCAGTCGGGGAGCTCTCCGGCCAGCGGCAACGCCTCTCCGACCAGTCGCCGGAAGAGACGCGGCGGGACCCCCTCGGGGAGCTCGTACTGCGGGATCCGCGCCGGCGGGCCGTCGACCGTCGCCCGGCGGAGCTCCTCGGCCCGCTCCCAGTGCGCCGCCACCAGGCTCTTCCGGCCGCCCCGCTCGACCACCTTCCCCTGGAAGAAGCAGACGTCCCCGCGTTTGAACGCCCGCGCCGCGTGCGGCTGGTTGAAGAAGAGGACGTCGGTCGACCCGGTGTCGTCCGCCACCGTCACCTTCGAGACCGACGGCCGGGCGTGGCGACGTCCCGCGCGCGTCGAGCGGACCTCCCCCACGATCGCCGCCTCGGTCGCCGGGGCGAGCGCTCCGATCGGTCCCGGCCGGAGCCGATCGCGGTACCGGGCCGGGACGAGGTACAGGAGGTCGCCGACGCGACGGATCCCCGCCTCGGCGAGCGCCGCCGCGCGGGCCGGACCGACCCCTTTCAGCGCGTCGACCGACGTGTCGAGAGTGACCGCCATGTCGGCCGAGTCTATGAGGACGGAAGCCGAACGCGAGCGGACCCGCTCGCCCGCGAACCTCTTTATGCTGGGCGCGATGAAGACCGTCTCCGTCCCGACGCTCGTTCGCCTCCCGCTGGTCGCCCTGCTCCTCGTCCTCGCCCCCGAGGACGGGAAGAAGACGAAGGCCGAGCTCGACTACGAGGCGAAGGCGAACGCGCTCGCCGACGCCGAGGCGCGCCTGGAGGAGACGTACCTCCGCATGGAGCGGGCGTGGACCGACCTCGTCGGACGGCCGGACGAGGCGGTGGCGGAGATCGCCGCCGCGATCCGGGGCGACGCCGAGACGTACCACGAACGGATGCAGAGCGGCCGGGGCGGGAAGGCCCCGACCAAGGCGGCGCGTCTCGTCCTCGCCGAGGAGTGGATCGAGGGGGCCCTGGCGTCGACCTCCCTCGACCGGGCGTTCGGTCCGCCGCTCGCGCGGACGCTGGCCGAGCCGCTGCTCGAGAGCCTCGCCGATCCCGAGCTCGCCTCGCTCGAGGAACGGGTGCGCCAGGCGCTCGGACCGGTGCTCCGGCCGGGGGTCGACTTCGCCGAGGTCTGGAACGACACCCTCTTCATGCACGTCGAGGAGGCGGAGGGGTACGGCGCGGCGCACGCGGCGTACCTCGACGCGGGGCGGCGCGTCGAGCGCGAGAAGGCGCCCGAGCGGTTCGACGACGAAGGAGAGCGACTGCCGCCGGGCATGGTCCTGGTGAAGGGCGGGACGTACCCGTTCGGTCCGCACGACGGCTGGGCCCGCAAGGGGATCGGCAAGCGCGGCAAGCGCGTGAACCTGCGGACCTTCTACCTCGACCGTCACGAGGTGACGAACGCCGACTACCGCGTCTTCTGGTCGACCCTCGACCTGGAGGGGAAGCTCGAGCGGCTCCCGCGGTTCTGGGTGCAGGACGAGCGCGGCGAGTACGACTTCCCCGACGGGCAGGGGGACCACCCCGTCGTCGGGGTGAGCTGGAACGACGCGTACGCCTACGCGAAGTGGGCCGGGAAGCGGCTGCCGACCGAGGAGGAGTGGGAGGCCGCGGCGCGCGGACCGAAGGGGCTCCGGTACCCGTGGGGGGACGACTACCGGGCCGGCGCATGCAACGACCGCGACGCCGCGCTCGGGACGACCGCCCCGATCGCGTCGTTCCCCGGCGGGGCCGCCCCGTGCGGAGCGCTCGACATGGCCGGCAACGTCGAGGAGTGGACCGCCTCGACCTCGGACGGCGATCCGCTCCTCGACCCGCTCGACTCGAACCTCGTCCAGGTCGTGATCCGCGGCGGGAACTTCAACGCCGGCGCGGACGGCGTCTCGGCGACGTTCCGGTGGATCTCGCCGGGGCTGTCGACCCGCAAGGCGCACCTCGGCTTCCGCTGCGCGAAGAGCCCGGGCCGGTGAACCCGTGGCCGCGACCGGCGCGATCCTGAGCCTCCTCCTCGCGACGCTCCTCGAGCTCCTCGCGCTCCCGTTCCACGTCGTCGTCTTCCTGTTCCGGCGGGGGCGGATCCGGCGCGAGATCCGGGCGCTGCTCGAGGCGAGCCGGTGAGCGGGAAGGGGCGGGACCGTCTCCGCGCCTGGCTGCTGTTCCTCGCCGGAGTGGCGTTCATCGCGCTGACGCTCGACGTCGCGTACGAGGTCTCCCTCTTCCTCCGCTCGCGCGGCTACCTCTGGCAGACGATCCAGGTCCTGTTCGCGGCCTCCTCCGTCGTCCTCCTCTACCTGCTCGTCTTCGGCGCCGGCCTCCGGAGCCCGTGGGTCTACGCCCGGACCGCCCCGTTCCTGGTCCTGTTCGTCCTCGCGATGCTCCGGACGCGCTCCTCGCCGTCGGAGCGGTTCCACTTCCTCGAGTACGGCATCCTGTTCCTCCTCGCCCTCCGCGCCGCGGCGATCGACCTGCGCGGCGCGTGGTCGTACCCGGTCGCGCTCGTGGCGACGGGGCTCGCCGGATGGTTCGACGAGTGGCAGCAGGGCCTGTCGCCGGTCCGGTACTACGACGTCGAGGACATCGAGATGAACGTGCTCGCGGCGGCGCTCGCCGGACTCGTCTGCCTCGCGCTGTTCGGACTCCGCCCCGATCGCGCGCGCTTCGACGGGCTCGCGTCGCGCCCCGACGACGCGGCCGCGCGCGACGCGTCGACGTCACCTCGGTGACACCGCGTCGGTGACACCGCGCGCGCGTGCGTGTTATGCTCTCCTCTCGTCGTGACGCGCGAGACGTCGTGCGTCCTCTTCACTCCTCCCCGTCGCCCCGGAGGGTCCGTGCGCAACCGAAGGATCCGCATCCTCCACGAGGGACGCGAGTACTTCCTCGTCGACCGCGGTCGGTCCGCGAAGACCCGAGCCCTCACGCTGCTGAAGCGCGTCGAGGACGAGCGGACCGCCGAGAAGGGGGAGCTGCTCGTGAAGACCGACGTCGGCCTCTGCCAGGCGGTCGCGCACTGGACCGCCGGCGAGGCGCGCATCGAGAAGGGGCACGAGTCGCTGCGGGAGGCGTTCGACAAGGTCGTCACCCGGTACCTCGAGGAGTTCCGGGTCGGGCGGACGCGGACCGGGACCCGGACGTACTGGTTCCTGTCGAGCCGCCGCCAGGCGCTCTACTCGCTCGACCGCAGCCAGCCGGCGGGCCTCGTCGTCCTCCTCTACTCCGGCGAGGAGGCCGCGAAGGAGGCCGCGCTCGCCCGGCGCGGGATCGACACGCCGTCGATCGCCATCGAGCCGGTCACCGACCTCTCCGACTACCTCGAGGCGCGCGCGCTCGAGGGGTTCGCCGGGGCGCTCCTCGACGACCGCAGCCCGATCTACTTCTGCTCCGACCCCGGCGGCAGCTCCCGGTTCCTGAAGATCGACCTCGACGAGCGGACGGGACGGCTCGAACACCGGCTGCTCGACGCGGACGGCGCGTGGACGCCGTACGACGGCGAGGAGGAGATCTTCCCGGACCTCGACCAGGACGTCGTCGACGACGCGATGCGGGAGCGGCTCGGAGACCTCCCGTTCCTCGGATTCCGCGACGGGATCGTCCTGTACCGGCTCGAGCGGAAGGGCGCGCCCGGCGTGCCGGCGACGGTCGAGCTGACCGACGACGCGGCGACCGACGGCGTCCCGCTCTGCCCGATCTTCCACGACCTCGACCTCCTCGAGTCGTTCCGCGCCGAGCACGGCCTCGACGACTGCGGCCCGGCGCCGGTCGACGACCTGCGGGCGCTCGCGGCGTGGTGCGGCGCCGAGGGGCGGACGCTGGTCCTCCACCCCGACGGCCATCGCGCGCGGACGGCGACCCTCTGGGCGCACGACGGACGGCTCCTCCTCGACTCGTTCTCCGGGATCTGGCGGTCGACCGACGGGGTCCGGTTCGAGAAGGAGTGACCGCGAGCCGCGCGCTCGCGCCGGTCCGACTCGCGGCCGGCCTGCTGCTCGTCGCGACCGGCGGCCTCCTCCTCGACCGCGCGCTCGATCGTCACGCGGTCGACGGGTCGGCGCTCGCCACCGGCCCCTCCGGCCCCGTCACGCGGGTCGATCTCGTCGAGGAGGTCCCGGCCGCGCGCGTGACCCCGCTCGGCGAGGGCGCGCCGCCGACGCCCCTCGCGCCCGTGGTCGGGGGGCGTGGCTTCCGGTTCGCGGAGGGGACGCGGGTCGGATTCGGCCTCGAGCTGCCGGACGTCGCGCCGCGGTTCACCGCGACCCTCCGCCTCGACCGCCCCGCCGGCGGCTGCCGCGCCCCCGCCGTGACGGTCCGCGTCCTCGAGGCGCGCGGCGGACGGATGCTCCTGGCGCGCGAGCGGATCGCGGCGACCGCGCCGCTCGTGCTCGACGCGGACCTCTCCCTGTTTCGCGGAGCTCGCGTCGTGCTCGAGTTCGAGGCCGCGCCGCCGCCCGACGGCGACGACCCGATCCCCGTCGTCGTGGACGGACCGCTCCTTCGCGGGCGGACGAAGGCGACGCCGCCGGACGGCGCGATCGGCGCGGCGGTCGCCGCGGTCCGCGACCGCCTCTCCGGGCGGAGCGTCGTCCTGGTCACCCTCGGCGGCGTCGGCGCGGCCGAGACGACCGCTCACGGCGCGACGACCGAGGACGCGGTCGCGCTCGACACGATCGCCCGGGACGGCCTCGTCTTCGAGGGGACGCTCGCCGCCTCGACCGACCCCGGACGGGCGCTCGGGGCGCTCCTCACGGGGCGCTGGCCGCGGCCCGGGGTCGACGCGCGCCCCGCCGCCTCGATCGCCGAGCGGCTCGCGACGCGCGGCTACGCGACCGCGGCCGTCCTCGCCGCCCCGCCCGAGGAGCTCCCCGCGGCGTCGGAGCGCGGATTCCGGCACGTCGAGCGGGTCGCCGGGCCGGCCGCGGACGAGCGGGCGCTCGCCGACGCCGTGGCCCGGTGCGTCGAACGCGGCGCGCTCGCCCCGCCGTTCCTCCTCTGGATGCACGCGGGGCGCGCCGCCCGGGAACCGTCCGAGCCGAAGGACGAGGAGGTCGCCCGCCGGCGGCTGCGCGTGCTCGACGCCGCGATCCGGGCGGCGCTGGAGGAGCTCCTCGAGCGCGGCCGGCTCGAGTCGGCGCTGCTGGTCGTCGCGGGGACCGACGGAGGCGCGTCGGCGGACGGAGGGACGCTCGACGAGGCGCGGGCGCGGGTCCCCTGGTTCACCCTCCTCCCCGCCGACCTCGGCTTCCCGCCGACCCGCGTCGCCGGGCCGTGCTCGCTCGTCGACGTCGCGCCGACCCTCCTCTCGTGGATCGGGGTCGACGCGGGAGAGCCGGGGTTCGACGGCCGCGACCTCGTCCCGCGCGCGCTCGGCGAGCCGCCGTCCCGGCGGCCCCTCTACCTCGCCTCCGACGGGCCGCCGCCCCGGTACGGCATCCACGCCGACGGATGGACGCTCGTCGTCGACGCCGGGACGGGCGCCGCGTCGCTCGACGGGCCGGCGCCGGACGCGGACGGGATCGTCGCCGAGGCGCTCAGGGCCCGGCTCGTCCGCCACCTCGACGACGGCGAGGGGCGGGGGCCGCTCCGTCGTCGCTGACCTCCTCGACGTCGAGCCCCGCCCCGCGCATCGCCGCCGCGAAGCCGGGGTACGACTGCGCCGTCACGTCGACCCCCGTGACGCGCGAGGTCCCGGGCGCGACGGCGGCGAGGATCACCGCCGCCATCGCGATCCGGTGATCGTCCCGCGCGTCGACGCGGCCGGCCGAGAGGCGAGCCCCGCCCCGGACGACCAGCGTGTCGTCCGTCGTCTCGACCCGCCCCCCGAACGCGCGGAGCATCGCGGCGATCGAGTCGACCCGATCGCTCTCCTTCACGCGGAGCTCCCCCACCCCGCGGAACGTCGTCGTCCCCTCCGCCGCCGCCGCCGCCACCGCGAGGATCGGCACGTCGTCCAGCAGGCGGGGGAAGAGCTCCGGCCCGACGTCGACGCCGACCAATCGCGAGGCCCGGACGCGGAGGTCCGCGACCGGCTCCTCGCCGAAGCGGCGCGGCGCCTCGGTCCCGACGTCCGCCCCCATCCGGGCGAGAACGTCGAGGCCGCCGGTCCGGGTCGGGTTGACGCCGACCTCCTCGAGGAGGAGCTCGCTGTCGGGGACGAGGAGGGAGAGGACCGCCGGGTAGAGGGCGGACGAGAGGTCGACGGGGACGCGGAGGCGCGCCGGCGAGGGGGCGACCGGGCCCTCGACGGCGCTCGTCCGCCCGTCGCGCCGGACCGGGATCGAGAACGACGCGAACATCCGCTCGGTGTGGTCGCGGCACGGCCCGGGGACCGTGACGCGCGTCGTCCCGGACGCGAACAACCCGGCGAGCAGGCACGCGGACGCGACCTGCGCGCTCGCCACCTCGAGCTCGTGGTCGACCCCGGCGAGCGACCCGCCGGGGAGGAGTTCGATCGGCAGGGCGTCCGCCGGCCCGGAGAACCGCGCCCCCATCGCGACGAGCCGCCGCGTCACCCGGGCCATCGGCCGCCGCCGGAGACCCGGGTCGCCGTCGAGGCGGCACGCCTCGCCGAGCCCGGCGAGCACGCCGAGCAGGAGCCGCGCCGTCGTCCCGGACGCGCCGGCGTCGAGGTCCCACGGCGCCGACTCCCGCCGGACCGGACCGCGGACGAGCAGCGCGTCGCCGTCGAGCGTCACCGTCGCGCCGAGCCGCTCCGCCGCCGCGACGGTCCGCGCGACGTCGGCGGACGCGGCGAGCGGCGCCTCGATCCGGCTCTCGCCGTCCGCGAGCGCTCCCAGCAGGATCGCGCGGTGGGTGATCGACTTGTCCCTCGCCGCGACGAGGCGGCCGCGGAGGGGCGTCTCCGCCCGCCGGACCCGGAACGCGGGCCGGCCGGCCACCTCACGCCTCCCGCAGCGACCGGGCGAGCGCCGGCACGACGCGCCGCGCGTCCTCGCGGCCGTTCTCGATGAAGACCTGTCCGGTCGCGAGCCCGCAGGCGACCGAGCCGGCGAGGTGGAGCCCGGGGACGTTCGTCTCGAGCGTCTCCGGGTCGTGCGCCGGCGCGAGCGTCTCGCGGTCGACGTCGACTCCGCACGCCCGGAGGAGCTCGACGTCCGGGTGGTAGCCGACGAGCAGGAAGACGTGTCGCGCCGCGACCTCCGACCGCCGACCGTCCGCGTCCTCGACCTCGACCCGTTCGGGCCGGATCCGCCGGACCACCGACCGGAACCGCGCCTCGACCTCGCCGGCCGCGATTCGGTTCTCGAGGTCGGGGCGGACCCAGTACTTCACGCCGTCGTCGAGCCCCGGCCGGCGGACCACCAGCGTCACCGCCGCGCCGTGCCGGAAGAGGTCGAGCGCGGCCGCGGCCGCCGAGTTGCCGCCGCCGACGACGACCACCGGCTCGCCCGGCGCGGCGACGTGCGCGTCCCGGTAGTAGTGCGTGACGTGCGGCAGCTCCTCCCCCTCGACCCCCAGCCGGTTCGGGTGGTCGAAGTAGCCGGTCGCGAGGACGACCCGCCGCGCGGCGACCTCGCCGGCGGCGGAGAACCGGTCGCGCGTCCGGACCGTGAACCGGCCGCCGGCGCGGTCGAGCCCCGTGACCCGGACGTGGGTCCGGACGTCGAGGCGGTGGAAGACGGCGGCGGCGCGGTAGTAGGCCAGGGCCTCGGCCCGCGTCGGCTTCGACCGGGCGATCGTCATCGGGACGTCGCCGATCTCCAGCCGCTCCTTCGTGGTGAAGAACGTCATCTCGGTCGGTGCGGTCTGGCACGGCAATGACTCGGATCCGTTGAACGACTCTTGGTCGCTCGGGACCGCGAGCATCGGCCCGACGGACGACGGCCGCATCAAGCCCGACCTCGTCGGCTACAACGACTCGATCCTG
>JAUIEL010000062.1 GCA_030428825.1 bacterium | reverse complement strand
ACGCGCTGCGTGTCCATCACGATCAGCACGACGTTCGGGCTCCCCGGCGTCGCCGTGCGCACCTCGCGCTCGCCCGCGGCCGACAGCCACAGGCGCGCGACGCCCACCTCGACCGGCGGCGGGTCGACGACCTCGGCGCCGTCCGGCCCGACGAGGACCGTCGTCAGCGCGACCTCGTCCTCGGGGTACACCTCGACGCGCGCGCCGCCGTGGCCGGCGAGCGCGACCCAGGCCGACCCGGCCGGCGCGCGCGGCGGCACGGGCAGCAGCGCCTCGGCGCGCACCACGCCGTCCACCGCCAGGCGCACGCGCACGCTCGCGCCGGCCCAGGCACCCAAGAAGTAGCGGAGAGGACGAGCCGTGGCATTCGAGATGAAGAAGCAGGGAGTCCTCCTCGCCCTCGGGTACGTCGCCACGCTCGGCGGCGCCGGCGCCTTCGGGTACTTCGCCTACGAGAAGTACAAGGAGGCGCGGGACGAGGAGGCGAGCGTCGGCAAGCAGATCGAGATGGCGGACATCAAGATCGCCCGGATCCCGGGGCTCGAGACCGACGTCATCTGCCTGCGCGAGAACGTGGGCGAGCTCGTGAAGATCCTCCCGGACAGCAAGGAGGTGAACGAGTTCGTCAACAAGCTGAACGACTTCTCCATCGAGTCGGGCGTCGAGCTCTCCTCGCTGAAGCCGGAGAAGGACCGCAGCAAGAAGAAGGACGTCTTCGACAAGGTCATCTACAAGCTCGAGATGACCGCGAACCTCGACCGGTTCCTCCAGTTCCTCTCCGCGTGCGAGGGGTGGGAGCGGTTCGTCCGCGTCACGTCGCTCGAGATCGACGGCGGGGACTGGGACGAGGAGATGGCGCGGGACGAGGTCGTCCACGACATCTCGGTCGCCCTCGAGACGTACGCCTACCGCGGGCACGACGACCCGTCGAAGCTCTCCACGACGATCCACAACTACGAGCGCCGGCGCGACACCCTCTGGGACGAGATCATCTCGCGGCGGTCGGAGATCCGGGTGGAGCGGTACACCTACGTGCCGAACGAGCTCCGGCGAGACATGTTCATCGACCCGCGCCGCCGGATCGTCGACGACGGCGACGGCGGGCTCCCGTACGAGGAGCAGCAGGCGCTGGTCATGGACTTCGTGACCCGGGCCGCCGAGCTGGCGGACAAGCTCTCCGCGCTCGAGGCCCCCGGTCTGAACTTCATCCGCCGGATGGAGCTCGACAACGAGATCGACAGCAAGCTGTACGGCCTCCAGAACGAGGTCGAGGCCTGCGTCGCATCGCGCGACGTCACCGATCACTCGCTGCGCCGTCGCATCGAGCGGGACGTCATGCCGATCCTGCGCTCGGTCGGCGAGACGCGCGGCGTCACCACCGCCGCGTCGATCGAGGACCTGCGCCAGTTCCGCAACAAGATGGCCGAGCTGCTCGACGCGGGGAACTACGCCGCCGTCGTCGCCCAGTTCGACACGATCGAAGACCGCCTCGCGCCGGAGGATCTCGACCCCGAGATGCTCGCGCTGCTCCAGGACATGGAGCAGACCGCCTACCAGGCGTCGGCCGCGATGGACTTCGAGAGCAAGGACATCGAGATCGGGGGCGCCATCGTGGCGTCCTCACGTTCCGTGGTGGTCGTGAACGGACTCGTCCTCAGCGAGGGAGACGCCCTCGAGGACGACCTGATCGTCCACCGTATCGCCGCCGATCGCATCGAGTTCGAGTATCGGGGCGTGGTCCTGGCGAAGGTCCGCTGACGGCGGATGGCGATCTTCGCCTCCCAGTGAGGTCCCCCGGCCGCGCAGATTGAAGGGCGCGGGCGGGCAAAGAGTTGGAGGAATCCGGATGCGGTCCGACACGGTCCGTTACGCGTGGTCGGTGCTGGGCGCCGTCCTCTCCCTGTCGATCCTCGGGTCGACCGCCGAGGCTCAGATCTTCGGGACGGGTGAACCCGTCCAGAGCACGATCGACGACTCGGCGACCATCTCCCTCGACGTCGCGGAGCGTCCCCTCGGGGACGTGCTGCGGCTGATCCACGACCGCTCCGGCGCGAACATCCTGCTCGCGCCCGGCGTCGACGCGCGGGTCACGATCGCCTTCACCGGCGTGCCGTGGCGCGAGGCGCTCGGCCTGGTCGCCGAGAACGCGGGCTGCATCGTCAACGAGACGAAGGGCCGCGTCTATCGGGTGGAGAAGCCGCCGCGGATCAGCATCTCGTTCCAGGACGAGGACATCCGCAACGTCATCCAGTCGATCGCGATGCAGGCGAACGCCAACATCGTCATCGCGCCCGACGTGAACGGGCTCGTGACGATGAAGATGGAGGACCGCCCGTGGCGGGTGGTGCTCGACGCGGTCTGCAAGACGCTCGGCTTCCACGTCGTCGAGGAGGATCACCTGGTCCTCCGGATCGTGACCGGCGCCGCGCTGATCGAGCAGCTCGAGACGCGGGTGATCGAGCTCCGGTACCTCCGGCCGCGCGCGACCTACGTCGCGCACATCAAGACCGACTTCGCGATCGGCGAGCCGAAGGCGCCCACGAACGACCCGAACGTCGACTTCCCGCTCCTCGGCGCGCTCCGGAAGCACCTGTCGCCGAGCGGCGAGCTCGACTACTTCGACCGTCAGAACGCGATCTTCGTGAAGGACACGAAGCCCGTGCTCGACCGGATCGAGGAGGTCGTCACGCGGCTCGACGTCGAGCCGGCGGAGATCTTCATCGACGTGAAGTTCGTCACCACCTCGGAGTCGAACGGCGTCGACCTCGCGTTCGGCGCGGAGCAGCTCACCGCGACGTTCAACGGGGCGGCGATCCCGTCGAAGGTCCCGTTCAACCTCGGACCGGGCGGCTTCGACGACGACATCTTCCCGAGCTCCACGGACGACTTCGCGAACTTCGCGGACGGCCCGTTCGGCGGCGGCTTCGTCGACGACCTGACCCTGAAGACGGGCCTGCTCGACTTCCGGAACGTCCGGCTCGCGGTGCGGCTGAACCAGAACTCGAACAGCGTCGACGTCGTCCAGGCGCCGAAGCTGATCACGCTCGACCACCAGGAGGCGACCGTCTTCGTGGGCGACCTCATCCGGTACGCGGAGTCGTCGGCGGCCACGAACCAGGCGGGCGGCCTCGCCTTCGCGATCAAGGAGGCCGAGAACTCCCCGGTCGAGACCGGCTTCCAGCTCCTGATCATCCCGCACGTCGTGCCGGGGACGAACAAGATCCTGATGACGGTCATCCCGCAGGCGAAGTTCCTCTCCGGGACGAGCGACCCGAACCTGGAGGGGTTCAACCTCTTCTCGAGCGGCGAGTCGTCGATCTCGCTCCCGCAGATCACCTCGCAGACCGTCGTGACGAACATGATGCTCGAGAGCGGGCAGACCGGCGTCATCGGCGGCCTCGTGAGCGATCGCGTGTCGAAGATCACGAACAAGGTCCCGTGGCTCGGCGACCTGCCGTACATCGGGTTCTTCTTCCGTCGGACGCAGGACAGCGAGCTGCACAGCAACTTGCTGGTCTTCCTCACCCCGACGATCATCCGCGGGTCGAAGCAGAGCCAGGAGAACCTCGACGAGATCCTCGCGCGGTCGAACTCGCGGACCCAGGAGGAGTGGGAGGAGATCATCCAGAACCTCGACGTCGCCGACCAGGCGACGAACGCGCAGAACTGACCTCCGGACCACGCCCGCCCGACCATCTCCCGGTCTTCGCAGGTGCGCCCGCTCGGGCGTTCCAACCCCCGCGAAGGCTGGGAGATGGGTCGTCTCGGGCCGGTTTCTCCTTTGGACCGCGCCTCGGAAGGCCTAGATTCGACGTGCCGCGACGATGCGCCGCGAGTGCGGGGCGGTCGCGGCGTCGAACGTGACCAGATTTCGCGTCCCGCACCCCCGGACATGCGTTCCGAGGGACCGGACGCAGGGGCCCGAGGCCCGAGACCACGACGAAGGACGGTCCGGCGCCCCGCCCAGCGGATGAACCGAGCCGCGGCCCGATCCGCGGACGTGTCGTCGTCGAACGGCGGGCCGGCGCCCCTCCCGCGCCGGCCGGACGACCGGACGACGGCGCGGCAGGGAAGGAGCGGGAGGAGGAGAGGAAGAGTGGCCGCCCGTTCGGCGGTCGGAGACCTCCGATAGCGAACGAGCGGCGCTCGGGCCCCCGGGGTTCGATCGGCCGACAAACTCCGATCGAGCGTCCGGGTCGTCCCGTCGCCCCCGTGCGAACGGGTCGGCGGCTCGTCTCCGCGGCGTCGAGCGCGAGGGCCCTCACGGGACCGCGAGCGAGGCGCCCGCTCCCGTGCCGGTCCGACCGCCAGGGCGGGGCTCCCCGGAGCGAACCGGGAGCACACATGTCCCAGAAGATGCTGATCAATGCGAGCGAGCCGGAGGAGATCCGGGTCGCGATCGTCGAGGGGAGCATTCTCGAGGAGTACTACGTCGAGCGGATGTCCGTCGAGTCGGTGCTCGGCAACATCTACAAGGGGCGCGTCACGAACGTCGAGCCGTCGATCGGCGCGGCGTTCGTCGACTTCGGGGGACCGCGTCACGGCTTCCTCCACGTCTCCGACGTGCTGGAGACGCCGATCTTCGACCGGGAGAAGAAGGCCGCCGAGGAGGCGGACGACGCCGACGGCGCGGAGGAGGAGGCGACCGCGCGGGCCGAAGGGGTCGACGCCGGGAACGGCGGCCTCGAGGAGGTCGAGGGGGGCGAGGGCGAGGACGTCGAGGTGAACGCCGAGGAGGCGGACGACGCGGAGATCGAGGCGGCGCGCGACGACGGCGACGGCGACGAGGGGGCCGGCTCCGGGAACGGCGCCGCGGCGGAGGTCGAGATCGAGGCGGACGCGGAGACGGCGACCGCCGTCGAGGAGGCGCCCGCGCCCGACGAGGCGGACGAGGCGGCGGCGTCCGACGCGGACGAGGACGGCGAGGCCGCCGCCCCCGCGAACGGCGCGGAGGCGTCCGCGGACGACGACGCCGAGTCGGCCGACGCGGAGGGCGAGTCCGGCCGCGGCGGCCGTTCGCGGCGCCGGGGGCGCGGCCGCGGCGGCCGGTCGGGCTCCAAGGCGCGCGAGAACCCGAACCCGCAGGAGAACCCGAAGCGCCGCAAGAACCGGAGCATCGCCGACCTCCTGACCAAGGGACAGGAGGTGATCGTCCAGGTCACGAAGGACGGGATCGGGACGAAGGGGCCGACGCTGACGACGTACGTGTCGCTCCCCGGCCGCTACCTCGTGCTCATGCCCGGCCTCGACCGGAAGGGGGTCAGCCGGAAGATCGACGACGGAAAGGAGCGGGACCGCCTGAAGAAGGTCCTCGGCCAGCTCGACACCCGGGACGGCCTCGGCTTCATCGTCCGGACCGCGGGCGTCGGGCAGACGCAGCGCGCGCTCCAGAAGGACTACAAGTACCTCACGAAGCTCTGGGACGAGGTCGAGAAGAACTCCCGCGAGGGCGGCCACGGCAAGTGCCTCTACCGCGAGAGCGACCTGGTCATCCGCACGATCCGCGACGTCTACGGGCCGAACACCGGCGACATCATCATCGACCACGAGGACTGCGCGCGCCGCGCCCGCGACTTCCTCGCCATGGTCACGCCGCGCGCGGTGAAGCAGATCAAGCTGTACGACGGCGAGCGCCCCCTCTTCTCGGCGTACGGCATCGAGGAGGAGATCGGCCGGCTGTTCAGCCACCGCGTCGAGCTGCAGTCCGGCGGCTCGCTCGTCATCGAGCAGACCGAGGCGCTGGTGGCGATCGACGTCAACTCGGGGCGTTTCCGCGACGAGGAGGACCTCGAGGAGACCGCGTACAAGATCAACCTCGAGGCGGCCGACGCGATCGCGAGGCAGCTCCGGCTGCGCGACCTCGGCGGCGTGATCGTCGTCGACTTCATCGACATGCGGACCGAGAAGCGGCGCCGGGCGATCGAGCGCGCCTTCAAGACGGCGCTCCGGAACGACCGGGCCCGCATCAAGGTCGCGCGGATCTCGCCGTTCGGCACGATCGAGATGACCCGCCAGCGGGTCCGGCCCTCGCTCCGCCACTCGATCTTCCACCGCTGCCCGAGCTGCCGCGGCGCCGGCTACGTGGCGACCCGCGAGACGTTCGAGCTGAACCTGATGCGGCAGATCAAGCTGCTCCTCGCCCGGAAGAACGCGGGGCTCGAGGTCTTCCTGAACCCGGACAACGCCGAGTACATCTGGAACCGGAAGCGGGGGCGCCTGCTCGAGCTCGAGACCGAGGTCGACAAGCCGGTCCACCTCCGCATCGAGGCGGAGCTGCGGGGGGACGAGTTCCGGATCGTCCCGCTCGACGCCAAGCGCGCCGCCCAGCTCTGACCGGCCGGGAGGGGGGCGCGTCCGCCTCCCTCCGGCCGCCGTTTTTCCCTTCCCAGAGCCCGGCCCCCCTGGTAGTTTGCCCGGCTCGTTTCTCCACAGGAGGTTGTGGTGTACGCGATCATCCGGGACGGTGGACATCAGTACCGCGTGGCCGAAGGGGACACCATCCTCATCGAGCGGACCGGTCTCGAGCCGGGTTCGACGCTGAGCTTCGGCGAGGTGCTGTTCGCCGACGGCAAGGTCGGGGCGCCCGTCGTGGACGGCGCCTCGGTCGAGGCCGAGGTCGAGGGGCTCCACAAGGCCGACAAGATCTACGTCTCCAAGTACAAGCGCCGGAAGAACTACCGACGCCGCTTCGGGCACCGCCAGAAGCTCACCAAGGTCCGGATCACCTCGATCAAGGCCTGACCGCCCCCTCCAACGGCAAGGACTCCAGAGGCTCGCCATGGCGCACAAGAAGGGACAGGGCTCCTCCCGCAACGGCCGCGACTCGAACCCGCAGATGCGGGGGATCAAGCGGTACGCCGGAGAGCAGGTGACCGCGGGGTCGATCCTCGTCCGCCAGGTCGGGACCCGCTACCACCCGGGCCACAACGTCGGACTCGGCCGCGACTACACGATCTTCGCGACCATCGACGGGACCGTGCGGTTCCAGAGCGGCAAGAAGGTCCGGGTCCACGTCGATCCGGTCGCCGACTCGAACTGAACCCGGTTCGACCGACCCGACCGGTCCGCCGGTCGATCGACAGGCGGGGCGCGCCGGCACGGTCCGGCGGCGCCCCGTTCGCGTACCCGGAGACGCCCCTTGCCGTTCCGTGACGAAGTCCGCATCCGCGTCCGCGCCGGCGACGGCGGCGCCGGACGCGTCTCGTTCCGGCGCGAGAAGTACGTGCCGAAGGGCGGCCCGGACGGCGGCGACGGGGGGGACGGCGGCAGCGTCGTGATCGAGGTCGACCCGAACCTCGGCTCGCTCGAGGGGATCGACCCGCGGCGCGCGCACCGGGCCGAGGACGGCCGGCCGGGCGGCGGCGCCAAGTGCCACGGCAGGAACGGCGAGGACCTGGTCCTCCGCGTCCCGGCCGGCACGCTGGTCCGGGACGGCGAGCGCGGGCACGTCCTGAAGGACCTCGACCGCGCGGGGGCGACCGTCGTCATCGCCAAGGGCGGCAAGGGAGGGAAGGGGAACGCGAGGTTCGCGACCTCGACCGATCGGACGCCGACGAAGGCGACCCCCGGCACCCCGGGCGAGGAGCGCTCGCTCCATCTCGAGCTGAAGATCATCGCCGACGTCGGGCTCCTCGGCTTCCCGAACGCAGGGAAGTCGACCCTCCTCCACGCCCTCTCCGGCGCGAACCCCCAGGTCGGCGCGTACCCGTTCACGACCCTCACCCCGAACCTCGGCATCCTCGAGCACGAGTGGGAGCCGTACGTGATCGCCGACGTCCCGGGGCTGATCGAGGGGGCGCACCGCGGGAAGGGGCTCGGCGACCGGTTCCTGAAGCACGTCGAGCGGACCCGGGTCCTCCTCCACCTCGTCGACGCCGCGGACGGCTCGGCCGGCGTCGCCGAGCGGTACCGCGCCGTGCGGGACGAGGTCGCGGCGTACTCGGACGAGCTCGCCCGGAAGCCGGAGATCGTCGTCCTGACGAAGCTCGACCTCGTGGAGGACCGGCCCGCGCTCGAGGCGGAGCTGGAGGAGGCGGGCGTCCGAGGGGTGCTCGTGTCGGCGGAGACCCGGGACGGGGTCGACGCGTTGATCGACGCGCTGGTGGCCGCGGTCCGGGCCGCCCGCGGCGAGGAGTAGGGGCGCCGGCGGGCGGGCGACCGATCCCCGATCCTCCTCCGGTCGGGGCCCCGGACTGCCGATAAGGCGGATCGGGACCGAACCCGACCCCGATCCGGAGGACCGTCATGCTCCCGTTGCTCGAGCTGTTGCAGAAGACCGTCGACGAGGGCGCGTCCGACCTGATCGTCAAGACCGGCAGCGTGTCGTCGCTCCGGGTCCGCGGACACCTCGAGCAGATCGACAGCGAACCTCTCACCGAGGACTTCGCGATGCTCTACCTGAACGAGCTGCTCGACGACCGCCAGATGGAGCGGTACGTCGCCGGCAACGAGGTCGACCTCGCGTACGAGATCGTCGGCCTCGGGCGTTTCCGCGTGAACGTCTTCCGCCAGCTCGGCAAGCCGGGGATGGTCTTTCGCTACATCAAGAGCCACGTGCCGTCGTTCGCGGAGCTGAGCCTCCCGGCGCCGCAGCTCGAGAAGCTCGCCGCGATGAAGCGCGGGCTCGTCCTCGCCACCGGCGTCGCCGGATCGGGGAAGTCGACGACGCTCGCGTCGATGATCGAGCACATGAACAGCAACATGTCGCGGCACGTCGTCACGGTCGAGGACCCGATCGAGTACGTCTTCTCCGACATCAACTGCATGATCACGCAGCGCGAGATCGGGCACGACTCGCCGACGTTCGCGACGGCGCTGAAGTACTGCCTCCGCCAGGCGCCGGACGTCATCGTGCTGGGCGAGATGCGCGACGCCGAGACGATCGAGGCCGCGATCAACGCCGCCGAGTCGGGCCACCTCGTCCTCTCGACCCTCCACACGATCAACGCGGTGCAGACGGTCGAGCGCATCCTGTCGTACTTCCCGGCCGAGCAGCAGGGGCTGGTCCGCCTGCAGCTCTCGATGGTCCTCCAGGGGGTCATCTCCCTCCGCCTGATGAACACGATCGACGGCCAGGGGCGCATCCCGGCCTGCGAGCTCCTGCTGAACACCCCGAGCGTCCACGAGGTCATCCGCGAGGGGCGGACGGTGGCGCTCCCGAAGGTGCTCCAGGAGGGCGAGTTCTTCGGGACGTTCACGTTCGACCAGTGCCTGGCCCGGCTCTACAAGGAAGGCCGGATCGACTACTCGGACGCGCTCTCCACGGCGGACAACCCGGACGAGCTGAAGCTGGTCATCGCGGGGGTCACCCGCGGCAGCAGCCTCGCCGACCTGCAGATGTAGGGCGGCCGGCGGGGACCGGTCCGGCCCCCCGGACCGCCCTCCCCGGGTCGTTTTTCGGGAAGCTCGCGCCGGCCCGCCGCGTCTCACCGGGAGAGCGGCGGTCCTCCTCTCGCTTGAGGGGGTCGAGACCGCCTGCTAGGGTTTTCCCGTTCCCTGGGCGAGCGAGCCGAGACCATGCTGCGGATGAAGGTCCAGACGATGCGCACCCTCCTCTGGGTGGGCAATCTGGCGGTGATCCTCGCGATCGGCGCGCTGCTGGTGAAGATCTTCCTCGGGACCCGCCAGAAGGGGCCGGCGAACCTCTTCGCGTACCTCGACAAGGAGAAGATCGAGGCGGCGGCGGAGGTCCCTCCGGTCGAGGTGGGGGACGGCGGTCGCGGCGCCCAGCACTGGCCGCTGTACGACGCGACGCACTCGCTGAACGTCACCGGCAAGGAGCCGCCGGCCCCGGAGGTCGTCGACACGACCGAGGCCGAGGCGGTCCCCGACCTGAAGCCGATCGTGGACGTCCTCCGCGTCGACCTGATGACGATCTCGCCGGAGGGGAGCTGGGCCAAGATCCGCTACCTCGAGGACGGGCCGCTCGGCGTCCGCCCGTCCCAGGCGACCCCGGCCCGCACCGTGCTCGGCGGGGTCCGCCCGCGCGAGGAGCCGCGCCTCTCGCCGGGGTTCGCGTTCGCGGGGGACGACCTTCGCGCGCCGTGGGACGGCGCCCCCTTCCACGGCGCGGTGAAGGCGATCACCTTCGATGGCGTCGTCTTCGAGTGGGGGGGCGAAGAGGTGCTGCTCCGGCCGGGCGAGCTGGCCCGGCCCGAGACGCCGGCCAAGACGATGCCCGGGCTCGACGATCCGAAGATGTCGGAGGACGAGCTGGCGCGCCGGATCGCCAAGGCGAAGGTGTCGCGTCCGATCGGCGAGCACGGCTGGTACCTCGGCACCGACGAGCTCGACCGCCTGGAGGAGAAGCACGAGGAGCTCCTCGCGGAGGTCGGTGTCGGCATGACCTACAGCCGGTCGGAGGGGCGGCCGCTGCTGCAGCTCAACAAGATCCCGAGCGACTCCCCGGTCGCCGAGCGCGGCTTCGAGGAGGGGGACATCGTCCTCTCGATCAACGACGAGCCGATCAGCTCGAAGTACGCGGCGATCCAGTACTTCCGGCAGAACCCGAAGACCACCAAGTTCAACGTCGAGATCGAGCGGCGCGGCAGCCGGATCACCAAGGTGTTCGAAACGGCGCGGTGATCGACCTCGTCGTCCTCGACGTCGGAAACTCGGCGGTCAAGGTCGCCCTGTTCGCCGGCGACGACCTCGTCGAGCGCGCCGCGTTCGCGCACGACGACCCCGCCGCCCCCCGCGCGCTCCGCGAGGCGATCGCGCGCGCCCCCGCCGACGCCCCCGTCGCCGCCGCCGCGGTCCGCCCCGCGCGGCTCGCTCCGATCCTCGCCGCGCTCGACCCGGCCCGCCCGCGCCGCGTCGCGCCGGGCGACTTCCTCCCCCCGATCGAGAACGACGCCGACGTCCCCGCGAACGTCGGTCTCGATCGCCTGTTCAACGCCGCCGCGGTCGCCGGCGCGGCGCGGCCGACCGTCGTCGTCGACGCCGGGACCGCGGTGACCATCGACCGGGTCGAGCCGCCGGGCGTCTTTCGCGGGGGGACGATCGGCCCCGGGCTCCGGCTCGGCTTCGAGGCGCTCCACCGCGAGACGGAGCGGCTCCCGCGCGTCGACCTCCCGGCGCCGGGGGAGGAGGTGAGGGCGCTCGGGCGGGACACGGTCCCCGCGATCCGGGCCGGGGTCGTCCTCGGGGTCGCCGGCGCGATCGAGCGGATCGCCCGCGAGCTCGGGGCGGGGCGCGACGCCGACGTCGTCCTGACCGGCGGCGACGCCGCCCACCTCCGGCCGTTCCTCGGACTCGAGCTGCGCCTCGACCCGGACCTGACCCTCCGCGGGATCGCGCGGGGCGCCCGGTCCGCCGCGCCGGAGGGGGCGTGAGCGCGCGCCGGCGGGCGACGTCGCTCCTCCTGCTGCCGCTCCTCGGCGGCGGGCTGGCGTGCGCGGATCGGCCGTCGTTCCGGCTCGTGGGGCACCACCCCGGCGAGAACGAGGGACCCCTGCGGCGGAACGAGGCGATCACCCTCCTCTTCGACCGGGAGGTCGACCCGAGCTCGGTCGGCGCGGAGAGCGTGCGGGTCGAGCGCGCGGACGGGACGCCGGCCGCCGGCCGGCTCGAGGTCGAGGGGCGACGGGTCCGGTTCGTGCCGCGGCCCGGGCGGACGGGGACCTGGGAGGACGGCGGCTACGGCGACTCCGACCGGGTCGCGGTCGTCCTGGCGGGGTTCCCGGGCCGGGGCGTCCTCTCCGCCTCGGGGCGGATTCCGCTCGGGGAGGCGGTCCGGCGGGAGCTCTCCCTCGCGCCGCCGCCGGACGGCCGCCCGTCCGCCCGTTCGTTCCGCGACCCGGTCCCCGGAGGCCCCCGGCTCGCCCGGCCGCCGGCGGCCGGCGCGGGCGTCTTCGAGGTCCCCGCGGGGGCGGCGCTGGCGCTGCATTTCAGTGAACCGCTGTTTCCGCCGATCCAGGAACCCGTGACCCTTCGCTTCGACGACCGCGACCGGACCCGCGTGGAGACCTCGACCGAACTGGTCCAGGGGGAGCGCGACGCCGTGCTGCTGGTCCGTCCGGCGGACGGGTTCCGGGAGGGGACGCGGTATCTCCTCGAGCTCCGCCCGGAGCACCTGACCGACCTGGTGGGGAGCCGGTTCGACGGCCGCGGACTGCCGCGCGAGTACGGCGTCCGCGTGATCCCGGCGGCGGAGGGCGGGTCGTGACCGAGCTGTTCCCGTTGATCGTCTGCGCCGCGTTCGCGTTCGGGGCGTGCGTCGGATCGTTCCTGAACGTGGTGATCCACCGCCTGCCGCGCGGCATGTCGGTGGCGAAGCCGGCGCGGTCGTTCTGCCCGCACTGCAAGAACGGGATCCCGTGGTACCGGAACGTGCCGCTCGTCTCGTGGGTCTGGCTGAACGGGAAGTGCGGCGACTGCGGGGCGCCGATCGCGGTCCGGTACCTCGCGGTCGAGGCGGTCACCGCGCTCCTGTTCGCGGGGCTGGCGGTGGCGCGGTTCTCCGACGCGCGGACCCTCGTCCCCGGCGACGTCCTCGCGCTCGCGGTCGACTTCGCCCTCGCGGCGCTCCTCGTCGCGATCACGGTGATCGACTTCCGCCACGCGATCATCCCCGACCCGCTCACCGTCCCCTGGCTGCCGGGGATCGTCGTCGCGGTCCTCCTCGAGCCGAGCATCCTGCGCGGGGACGCCCTGGTCGCGGCGAGCGGCGCGGGGACCTCGACCGCCGCCGCCGCGCTCGCCGGCGTCGCCGTCGGCGCGTTCCCGGCGCTGCTCGTCGACTTCCTGAAGCGGCGCCGGGAGGTCGTGCCGGAGGGAGAGGAGCCGGAGAGCGCGCTCCCCGACGAGGACGAGGAGTACTCGCTCGCCGCCGAGACGAAGGAGCTGTTCGTCCCGCTCCTGCTGCCGGTGATCGTCGCCGCGGCGGCCTCCGTCCTCCTGCTCGCCGGCCGGTCGTTCGGCCCCGGCCCGTCGGCGGCGATCGCGTCCGCCGCGGGGGCGGGGTTCGGGATGCTGTTCCTCTACGTCGTCCGGCTCGTCTTCACCGTCGCGTTCGGGCGCGAGGCGATGGGGCTCGGCGACGCGAAGTTCCTCGCCCTCGCCGGGGCGGTCCTCGGCGCGGAGGGGGCGCTCCTGGTGTTCGTCCTCTCGTGCGCGCTCGGCGCGGTCCCGGCGTTCTGGAGCCTCCTCGGTCGGCTCCCCGTCGCGACGACGCTGCTGATCGGGTCCGCGATCCTCCCGATCGTGCTCCTGCCGACGGTGGGGGAGACGATCGGCGAGGCGGCCGCGCTGGCGGTCCTCATGCCGATCCCGCTGGTCGCGCTCGTCGTCTTCCTCCGCCGCCTCCGCCGCGGCGACGTCGAGCTGACCGCGATGCCGTTCGGGCCGTTCCTGGCCGTCGCGGCGCTCGTCCTCCTCGTCGCGTACGAGCCGATCCGCGCCTTCCTGTCCGACCTCGCCGCCCCGCTCGCGGGCTGAACGCCGCCCCCTTTCGCCGTTCCCCGGGATCCGTAGAATCGCCAGCTCGATTCGACGGAGAGCATTCATGGCGAAGTATGGTTCCGCGGACATCCGGAACGTGGCCCTCTGCGGCCCGAGTCACGCCGGGAAGACGACCCTGCTCGAGGCGATGCTGAAGGGGGCGGGGGTGTTCCAGAAGACGGGAAGCGTCCAGGACGGGACGTCCCAGGTCGACTACGACCCGCTCGAGCGCGAGAAGAAGCACACCATCTTCGCCAAGGTGTTCCACCTCACGCACAAGAAGCGCGAGATCAACTTCATCGACTCGCCGGGGTACCCGGACTACGTCGGCGAGGCGCTCACGGCGATGAACGCGGTCGAGACCGTCGCGCTCTGCGTCAGCGCGGCGGAGGGGATCTCGTTCCACGCGCAGCGGCTCTGGAACGAGGCCGGCGCGGCGCGGCGGGCCCGGATGCTCGTGGTGAACCGGACCGACGCGGACAACGTCGACGTCGACAAGATCATCTCGCAGGCGCAGGAGGTCCTCGGGTCGACCCTCGTGCCGTGGAACCTGCCGGACGGGACCGGCGACGCGATCGCCGGCGTGAAGGAGGTCCTCGACGGCGGGACCGGCTGGAAGGAGACGCTGGTCGAGGCGCTCGTGTCGCTCGACGACGACGCGATGGAGAGGTACCTGGAGTCGGGCGAGGCGTCGGTCGACGAGCTCCTCCCGCTGATCAAGCAGGGGATGGCGCAGGAGACGTTCACCCCGATCCTGTTCACGGCGGCCGAGAAGGGGGCGGGGCTCACCGAGCTCCTCGACTTCCTCGCCAAGGACGCGCCGTCGCCGGTGCGGGGGCCGTACTTCTCGGGGAGCGACGGGGTCGAGCCGTCCGACGACCTCCACCCGATCGACCCGAACGAGCGGACCGACTTCGTGGGGCGCGTCTTCAAGACGGTCGCCGACCCGTTCGTGGGGCGGCTGTCGTTCGTGCGCGTCCTCGCCGGCGAGGTCGAGGCGGACCAGATGGTGCTGAACCCGCGCGTCGGCAAGCCGGAGAAGATGCCGGCCCCGATGCGGCCGCAGGGGAAGGATCACGACAAGATCGAGAAGGCGATCGCCGGGGACATCATCGTGCTCGGGAAGGCGGAGTCGCTCGAGACGAACGACACGCTGACCGTCGAGAAGGCGCCGATGGTCCTGCCGCGGATGGCGATGCCGAGCCCGATGGTCGCGCTGGCGGTGACGCCGACGAAGCACGGCGAGGAGCAGAAGCTCGCCACCGGACTGAAGAAGATCGTCTCGGAGGACGTGACGTTCACGACCGATCGTGACCCCCAGACCGGCGAGCTGATCGCGCACGGCGTGTCGCCGCTGCACGTCGAGACCCAGCTCCACCGCCTGAAGACGAACTACAAGGTCGAGGTCACGACCCACGTGCCGCGCGTGCCGATGCGCGAGACGGTGATGGCGAACGCCGAGGGGCACCACCGTCACAAGAAGCAGACCGGCGGCCGCGGCCAGTTCGCGGAGGTCCACCTCCGGGTCGCGCCGAAGGAGCGGGGCACCGGGTTCGAGTTCAAGGACGAGACGTTCGGCGGCTCGATCCCGAAGAACTTCCTCCCCGCGATCGAGAAGGGGGTCGTCGACCAGATGTCGAAGGGGGTCGTCGCCGGGTACACGGTCGTCGACCTCGAGGTGTCGGTCTACGACGGCAAGCACCACGACGTCGACTCGGACGAGCACTCGTTCAAGAAGGCCGGCGCGCGCGCGTTCGTCGACGCGTTCGAGAAGGCGAAGCCGATCCTCCTCGAGCCGGTCGTCGACCTCGAGGTCGCCGTCCCCAGCCGGTTCATGGGCGACATCAACTCCGACCTGAACGGCCGTCGCGGCCGCATCCACGGCATGGAGGCGGTCGGGGACATGCAGGTGATCAAGGCGCAGGTGCCGCTGAAGGAGGTCCAGACCTACGCGGCCGACCTCCGCTCGATCACCCAGGGCGAGGGCTCGTACACGTTCGAGTTCTCCCACTACGACATGGTCCCCGCGAACGTCGCCCAGGAGCTGATCGCCGCCCACAAGGCCGGGAAGACCGAAGAAGAAGACTGAGCGCTGCGCGGCGAGCGCTGCGC